>NZ_JBNNOB010000044.1:0-25962 GCF_050274375.1 Sphingomonas sp. NPDC019816 | reverse complement strand
CGGAGTCGAAGGCCACGGGATAAGGGGTGAGGTCAAGGCGTGCACTTCGACTTCGCCCAGTGCGAACGGAGGGCGGCAATGGAATTCCAACCCCGGCACCGACCGGGTCGGCTTGCAAAATGGTTCGGCCCACGTCATCGGCCAAATCGCAAGCGGACCCGGATCGGTGCCGGGGTTGTTTCCTGTCCGGGCCCATGCGCCCTAGTCAAAAACCGGGTGAGATATGCGCAAGGTCGGCTGTATCGGGTTGCTGCTGGGGCTGATCGGCATCGCCGTCTTCGCCTGGGTCGCGCATGACTGGGCGGGCAGCGGGCCCGCGCCAAAGCCGCTCGCGGTCGTGGTGCCGGAAGGCGCAAGCCTCGCCCGGGCCGCCAACGCCTTGCAAAAGGCGGGCGCGATCCGCTCGGCCAGTCGCTTCCGGCTCTATGCCCGCCTGTTCGGTAACGGCGGCGCGATCAAGGCGGGCGAATATGCCATCCCCGAACACGCCAGCGCGTCGGACGTCTTGACCCTGTTGCAGGAGGGCAAGGTCCGCCAGCGGCTGGTGCCGGTGCCGGAGGGCTATCCCTCCGTACTGGTTCACGACGCCTTGATGCGCGCCGACGGGCTGACCGGCGAAGTGCCGGTGCCGGCGGAAGGATCGATCCTGCCCGACAGCTATGCCTATCAGAAGGGTGATACCCGCGCTTCGGTGGTCGCCCGGATGCAAAAGGCGATGACCGATTATCTCGCCAAGGCTTGGGCGAATCGCAAGCCCGGCATCGCGGTCAAGTCGCCGGAGGAGGCCATCATCCTGGCCTCGATCGTCGAGAAGGAAACCGGCAAGCCATCCGAGCGGCGGACGGTGGCGGCGGTCTATGGCAACCGTTTGCGCATCGGCATGCCGCTTCAGGCCGATCCGACCGTCATCTATCCGATCACCAAGGGCCGTCCGCTCGGTCGCCGTATCCGCCGGTCCGAACTTCAGGCCAAGAACGGCTACAACACCTATGCCAGCCCCGGCCTGCCGGTCGGGCCGATCGCCAATCCGGGCCGTGCCTCGATCGACGCCGTGCTCGACCCGGCGGACAGCAAGGCGCTGTATTTCGTGGCGGACGGGTCGGGTGGCCATGTCTTTGCCGACACGCTGCCCGAGCATAATGCCAATGTGCAGAAATGGTATGCCATCCGCCGCCAGCGCGGCGAGATGTGAGGATCGGCATCCCGCTCATGAGGCATGCCGGCGGGAACGTCGGGGCGGACGAGGGCGTTCGCCAGGGATGATGAGCGTTTCCATTCTGCTGGCCGCTACTGCGCCGCAGGCGGCGGCCGCACTCCCGCCCAAACAGGCGATCGCACGTGCCGATGCCGAGCCGGGGAAGGGCGTGAACGGAACCTTTGAGATGAGGGTCGCGGTGGTCGCGCGCACGTCGAACGCGATCTACCTCAATTCCAGCATGGATTTGAGTTCACCCGGCAATCTCGTCTTTCGCCTGACGCCCGAGGCGGCGCGCCAGCTCGAAGAAAAACTGGGTATGCGCATCGACCGTGCGTTGATCGGGCGTACGGTCCGGGTGAAGGGGACGCTAGAGCGCGTACCCCTCGCCAGGACCCGCAAAGGCACGGCTCGCGGCTCAGGACGGGTTCGGTACGAGGTCAAGATCGAGTCGCTCGACGACGTGACCGTGAGATAAGAGCCGGACATCGGCCGGTCAGCGGGCTTCGGCTGCCATCCTGCCCGCCAAGTAGGCATTGGCTGGGCAAGCCCCTGGGTTCGTCTTGAACCGGTCGGCGGCACCGTCGTGATCGGGTATGGGCGACGATGATCTATCGCAAGGCAGGCTGCAAAAGGTCGGCTGCCCGCGTGCAAAGGCTACGATCAAGACTTTGTGCCCCGGTCCGAAAAAGCGGTGATCGATGGATACCGACTTCAGGCGGGCGGCGAAGACGATCGCCTTGCGGCTGCGGCCCTCGCAGGCACGCCGGCTTCGGCGTGGGTCGTCCATAGCATGGCCGGCCATTGTCTACGCGGTGACGCTGGTGTCACCCAGCGCGATCCCCCCGGCGTGGCGAATGGCCTTCCCCAGCGGGGTGTCACCGAGGGTCGGCTATGCGGGCGTTTTGCCTTGGGCTGCTGGTGGCGGTGAACGGCTGACGTTTGCGTATGGCGGTCAGCGAACGCCCTTACCCCTCTGCCGCTTTGCGCCTGTCCCCTTTCCTATGGAGAGGGGCTTGCCCGAGACAGCGTGTGGGAAGGGTAAGGGCCGCTGGCCTGGATCAGCCGCGCAGAGCCGATGCGGCGCGGGCCTTGGCCTCAACGTCGGCCATTGAACCGCCGGTCACCCAGCTGCCGCCGACGCACAGCACGCGGTCGAACGCCAGCCAGTCCGGCGCGCTCGCCTCGGTGATGCCGCCGGTCGGGCAGAAGCGCGCTTGGTAAAAGGGTGCAGCGAGCGCCTTGAGCGCCTTCAGCCCGCCGCTCGTCTCGGCCGGGAAGAACTTGAAGTGCGTCAGGCCCAGATCCAGCCCGCGCATGATGTCGCCGGCATTGGCGACGCCGGGCAGATAGGGGATGCCGCTGTCGATCACCGCCGCGCCCAGGCGATCGGTCAGGCCCGGCGAGACGATGAACTCCGCGCCCGCATCGGCGACGTCGCGTAACTGCTGTTCGTTGACGACGGTGCCCGCGCCGACGATCGCGCCGGGGACCTTCTTCATCTCGGCCATCGCCTCAAGGGCGGCGGGGGTGCGCAGCGTCACCTCCAGTACCTTCAAGCCGCCAGCGACCAGCGCCTCGGCCAGCGGCTTGGCGGTGGCGGCGTCGTCGATGACCAGCACGGGGATGACCGCGCTGGTGCGCATGATGGTGGCGATGTCGGTCATGAATGCTCCTGGGCAAAGGCCGCGGCCGCGCCGAACAGGCCGGGCTGGGGATGGGTGATGAGCTTGACGGGGATGCGCGCCATCAGCGACTGGAACCGCCCCTTGGCGACGAAGCGCTGGTCGAAGCCCGAACGCAGCAGCTTGTCCTTGATCCGGTAGCCGAGGCCGCCCGCGATCACGACGGTCTTGGCCCCCTGCGCCAGCGCGAAGTCGCCCGCCACCGCGCCGAGCGCCAGGCAGAAGCGATCGAGCGCGGCGAGCGCGATCGAGTCGGTGCCGTCGAGCGCTTCGGTCCAGATTTTGCGGTCGTCGCGGCTCGGCACGGCGCGACCTTCCAGCGAGGCAAGTGTCTCATAGATGGCGACGATGCCCGGCCCCGAGCAGATCCGCTCGCATGACACGCGCGTATAGGTGCGCCGCAGGCGCTTCAGGATGGCATCCTCGATCCCGTCGAGCGGAGCATAGTCCATATGCCCCCCCTCGGTCTCGATGACGTGATAGCGGTTGGGCGTCATCAGCACCTGCGCGACGCCAAGTCCCGTGCCGGGGCCGCAGACGGTGACGACGCCGTGTTCGGGCATCGGCTCCTCGGGGCCGCAGATATGGAGGAAGTCCTCCTGCGGCACCTGCGCGACGGCATGGCCGACCGCACCGAAATCGTTGATGACGGTATAGACGTCCGCGCCCAGCCGCTCGGGGATCAGCGAGGGGCGGATGACCCAGGGATTGTTGGTCATGCGGATCACGTCGCCGGTGATCGGCGAGGCGATGGCGAGCGAGGCGGCCTTGGGCAGCGGACGACCCAGATGCGCCTCGAACGCCTGCCACGCGGTCTGTAGCGAGGCGTGCTCGGCGGTCTTCTGCGTGCAGGGCTCGCCCAGTTTCACCACGCGGCCATTCTCGACCTCGGCGATCGCGAAGCGCGCATGCGTGCCTCCGATGTCGACGGCGACGATTTCCATGATCCTCTCCCCTTGTGTCTTTTACAGGCCCGCGCCGGCGAGGATGGGCGATGCGCCTTTCTCGGCCTCGTCGGCTGCCTGGCGGAACAACGCGAACAGCTCGCGGCCCATGCCCTGAACCGGGGCAGGCGTCGCCGCCTGCTCGCGCGCGGCCCATTCGGCCGGGTCGACCAGCGAGTTCAGCGTACCCTCGACCGCGTCGAGCCGGACGATGTCGCCATCGCGGATAAGGCCGATCGCGCCGCCGCCGATCGCCTCGGGGCTGAGATGGATGGCGCAAGGCACCTTGCCGCTGGCGCCCGACATGCGGCCGTCGGTGACGAGCGCGACTTTAAAGCCCCGGTTCTGGAGCACGCCCAGCGGCGGGGTCAGCTTGTGCAGTTCGGGCATGCCATTGGCCTTCGGCCCCTGGAAGCGGACCACGACGACGACGTCGCGCTCCAGCTCACCCGCCTTGAACGCGGCCTGGACTTCGGACTGGTCGGAAAAGACGCGGGCGGGCGCCTCGATGATCCAGCGTTCGCGCTCGACCGCCGACACCTTGATGCAGGCGCGGCCCAGATTGCCCGACAGGATGCGCATCCCGCCATCCGGCGAGAAGGGCGCGGTGGCGGGGCGCAGGATCGTCTCGTCGCCGCTGTCACCGACCGGCGTCCAGCTCAGCTTGTCGTCCGCGATCACGGCGGTCTGGCCGTAATCTGACAGGTCCTTGCCCGCCACCGTCAGGATGTCGCGGTGGAGCAGTCCGGCGGACAGCAGTTCGCGGATGACATAGGGCATGCCGCCCGCCGCCTCGAACCCGTTCACATCGGCCGAGCCGTTGGGATAGACGCGCGCGATCAGCGGCACCGCAGCCGAGAGGCGGTCCATATCCTCCCAGTCGATGATGATTCCGGCCGCGCGCGCGATGGCGGGCAGGTGGATCAGATGGTTGGTCGAACCACCCGTCGCCAGTAGACCGACCGCCGCGTTGACGATCGCCTTTTCATCGACGCACCGCCCCAGCGGGCGATAGTCGTCGCCGCGCTGGCCGATCGCTGCGAGCCGGTGGACGGCGGCGCGGCTCAGTTCCTGGCGCAGCTTGGTGCCCGGATTGACGAAGGCGGCGCCCGGCATGTGCAGGCCCATCACCTCCATCATCATCTGGTTGGTGTTGGCGGTGCCGTAGAAGGTGCAGGTGCCCTTGGAATGATAGGCCGCGATCTCGGCGTCGAGCAGTTCGTCGCGTCCCGCCTTGCCTTCGGCAAAGGCTTCGCGGACGGCGGCTTTCTGCTTGTTGGGCAGGCCGGTCGGCATCGGGCCGCCGGGGACCAGGATCATCGGCAGATGGCCGAAGCGCAGCGCGCCCATCAGCAGCCCCGGCACGATCTTGTCGCAGATGCCGAGCAGCGCGGCACCCTCGAACGTGCCGTGCGACAGTGCGACCGCCGTCGACAGCGCGATGGTGTCGCGGCTGAACAGCGACAGCTCCATGCCCGCATAGCCCTGCGTCACGCCGTCGCACATCGCGGGCACGCCGCCCGCCACCTGCGCGGTGGCACCCACTTCGCGCGCCCAGACTTTCATCAGTTCGGGATAGCGATAATAGACGGCGTGGGCCGACAGCATGTCGTTATAGGCCGACACGATGCCAATATTCATGCCGCGATCCGCCTTCATGGCGTCGCGGTCTTCCTCGGTCCCGGCATAGGCGTGGGCGAGGTTGGCGCAGCCCAGATTGGGGCGGCGCACCGCCGTCTCGGCCTCATGCGCGATCAGGTCGAGATAGGCCCGACGGCCCGGCCGGGAACGTTCGATGACCCGGTCGGTAACAGCAGAGACGGCGGCGTTGAGGCTCATTGCTCGCTCCAGTGAATGTCGATCGGCAGTTCGACCTCGGCCAGCACGCGGCCGACCGGATAGGGCGACGAAGCGCCTTCCTTGATCGCGTCTTCCAGCACCTTCTTCTTGGCCGGGCCCGAAATGGCGATCATGATCGAGCGGGCCGAGACGATGCCCGCCCGGCTGAGAGTCACGCGCGCAACCGGCGCCTCGGGCGGCAGCGGGTCGGGCATCAGGCCGAGCGCACGGCGTTCCTTCGGGCCGTTCAGGGCTTCGTCGTAATCGGGGCCGGGGAAGATCGAGGCGGTATGCCCGTCCGCGCCCATGCCCAGCAGGACGAGGTCGAGCGGCCAGTGCAGTTCCTGCATCAGCGCATCGGCCGAACGACCGGCGGCCTTATAGTCCTGCGTCGCCTGCGGCACGATCGGCATGACGCGCGCGCCCTTGGGCAGGAAGATCTTGCCGATCATGGTGACGTTGGACAGCGGATCGCCCAGCGGCACGATACGCTCATCGGCGGGGACGATGGTCACGCGCTTCCAGTCGAGCTTGGCCTGGGCCAGTTTCTCATAGACCGGGATCGGCGTCTTGCCGCCCGACAGCGCGATCACCGCCGCGCCGCGCGCCTCGATCGCGCTTTCGATGATGAACTGGATGTCGCCGGCCAGCGCGTTCGCCATTTCGGTGGTGTCTTCGTAATCCCACCATTCGATTTCGTCGGTCATGTCATCCTGTCCTAGATATTCCGGGCGCGGGCAGGTCCGCCCGGGGGCGGACCGTATTGGCGCCGATGTCGTCCATCGTCATGACGAAGATGGGATGTGTCAGTCGTCCTGCCAGGTCACGCCGTCGCGTTCGGTCAGTGCGATGGCGGCGGACGGACCCCAGCTGCCGCTGGGATAGGTCTTGGGCTTGAGGTCGTTGGCGTCCCAGCCGGCGCGGATCGCATCGACCCAGGTCCATTGCGCCTCGACCTCGTCGCGGCGGACGAACAGCGTCTGGTCGCCCTCGATCAGGTCGAGCAGCAACCGCTCATAGGCGATGCGGCGGCGGGTGCCGGCGAATTCGGCATCTAGCGACAGGTTCAGTGGCACCTCGCGCAGGCGGATGCCGTCGCGGTCGAGGCCGGGCTCCTTGGCCATCACCAGCAGCTGGATATATTCCTCCGGCTGCAAGCGGATGACCAGCGTGTTGGGCTGGAGCAGGCCACCGCGCCCGGCGAACATCGAGTGCGGCACCGGCTTGAACTGGATGGCAATTTCCGAGCGGCGGGCGGCCATACGCTTACCGGTGCGCAGGTAGAAGGGCACGCCCTGCCAGCGCCAATTGTCGACATGCGCCTTGATCGCGACGAAGGTCTCGGTCTTGGACGGCTTGCCCAGCTCGTCGGCATAGGACCCGACGATCTTGCCGCCCACCGCACCATCGGCATATTGGCCGGTGACCGTGTTGTGCGGGACTTCTTCGGGCGTCATCAGGCGCAGCGAGCGGAAGACCTTGGCCTTTTCGTCACGGATCGCGGTGCCGTCATAGCGCGCCGGCGGCTCCATCGCGATCAGCGCGAGCAGTTGCAGGATATGGTTCTGCACCATGTCGCGCAGCGCGCCCGCGCCTTCATAATAGCCCGCGCGATCCTCCAAGCCGACCGTCTCGGCGATGGTGATCTGGACGTTGTCGATGCCGTGCGCGTTCCAGATCGGCTCGAAGAAGAAATTGCCGAAGCGCAGCGCCAGGATGTTCTGGACGGTTTCCTTGCCCAGATAATGGTCGATGCGGAAGGTCCGATCCTCGGGGAAGCCGAACGCGACCGCGTCGTTGATCTCCTTGGACGAGGCGAGGTCGTAGCCGAGCGGCTTTTCCAGCCCGATCCGTACCGTCTCACCCGCCAGGCCGACTGATTCCAGGCCCTTGATGGTCGATTCGAACAGGCTGGGCGCGGTCGACAGATAAATGGCGAGGCCGCCCGAGACATCGCCGACCTTGTCGGCCAGTTCCTTGAACCCCTCGATCGTCGAGGCGTCGAGCGACTGATATTGCAGCCGCTTCAGAAAGCCGTCGATCCAGTCCGGCTTCTTGCGATCGTCTGGGAGGAAGGTGTCCAGCGCCTTGGCGGCGAAGTCGCGGAAGCTGGCGTCGTCATGATCCGACCGCGCCGTGGCGGTGATGGTCAGCCCATCGGGCAACAGGCCATCGGCATGAAGGTTGAACAGCGAGGGCAGCAGCATCCGCTGCGACAAATCGCCGGTCGCGCCGAACAGCAGCATCTTGCCTACGGGATTGCGCGTCATGACGTCTCCTTCGAGGACGGAGCTTAGAGGACGAGGCCGGCGGTCGGATCCAGCCCGGCCATGATGTTCAAATTCTGGACCGCCGCACCCCCGGCACCCTTGCCCAGATTGTCGAGCGTGGCGATCAGTCGCACCTGACCCGTGGCCGCATTGCCGCAGACGCGCAAGGTCATCCGGTCGGTTCCGGCATTTTCCTCGATGTTCACCGCCGTTACGGCATCGGTCGAAAAGCGCACGATCCGGCTGTCGGCATAGGCGTCGGCCAATACGTCCGCAACGCGGTCGAGCGAGGGCGCGCCGGGCAGGGCGTGGAGGGGCAGGGGCACCTCGACCACCATGCCGCGATAGGTGTCGACCACGGCCGGCGCGAAAATCGGCGCATGGGCCAGGCCCGAATGAGCCTGCATCTCGGGCGCGTGCTTGTGCGCCAGGGTCAGGCCATAGGGGCGGAAGGCGCGCTGTTCGGCCGTCTCATATTCCGCGATCATCGCCTTGCCGCCGCCCGAATAGCCCGAGGCGGCGTTGACCGAGACCGGCCAGTCGGTGGGGATGATACCGGCGCGAACGAGCGGCCGGACGAGCGCGAGGAAACCGGTCGGGTAGCAGCCGGGGTTGGAGACGAAGCGGGCGGCCGCGATCCGCTCGGCCTGATCGGGTTCGAGTTCGGCAAGGCCATAGACCCAGTTCGCGGCGGTGCGGTGCGCGGTCGAGGCATCGACGACGCGCGTGCGGTCGTTACCGATCAGCGAAACCGCTTCGCGCGCGGCATCGTCGGGCAGGCACAGGATGACGAAATCGGCGTCGTTGATCGCCTCGCGCCGCGCTTCGGCGTCCTTGCGGCGGTCATCGGGCAGGGTGACGATCGACAGGTCGGTACGCCCGGCCAGCCGGTCGGCGATTTCCAGCCCCGTCGTGCCAGCGCCGCCGTCGATGAACACCGTCCCGGTCACTGTACCTTCTCCAACACCGCGGCCTCGCAATAGCCGACCAGCCCCAGCATCGGCGCGATGCCCCATGCATGGCCGCCCGCCAGTTCGAGCACCTCGAAGGCTTCGCCCGCCTTCAACTCGGCCAGCACGGCGGAATCGCCCCGGCGCCCCTCGCGCAATGTCACGGGCGCGCTGGTGCGGTAAGACACGGGAGCGGCATAATGCGGTGCGAATACGTATTCGGCGAGCCGGACGTCCGCCAGATCGGGGCGCACCGCATGGGTGCGCGGATCGAGACTGACCGTACGCCCTAGCAGGGCAAAGCTCTTACGCGCTGGCCCGCTGGAGGGCGGGGGCGTCGCCAGCGCCGATGAAATGTCCGAATTCTTCAAGAAAGTCCGCCCCTTCAGGTGTCCTGGCGACAAAGATGTTACGCTTGTCGCTATCATCGCGTTGGCGGCGCAGATAGCCCAGCGTTCCCAGTCGATTCAAGGCGCGGGTAACGACAGGTTTCGAGACGTTCAAGGCGCGCGCCAAACCGCGCACCGTATGCGGGCCGGGGCGGAGATAGACGACGAGCAGCAAGGCCATCTGCCGATTGGTCAGATCGGGCTCTCCCGACCGGACGTAATCGACAAGGGCGCTCATCCAGGCGAACAGCGACTGCGGGTCGTGTGGATTGGACACGATGGCGATTCCAATGGCTGTGCCGGGCTTTGCCGGGCGTTGTTACGTCCTCATAACGCCCTTTTATCGTGGTGGTTTCCACACATGTTCCACACCCGCCAACATCTTAATTGCCGGGCTCCTGGGAACCTTTCGCGCCGCCGGCGATGCATGGCGGCGGCGCACATGGTTGATCGCGGGCGTCGCCTCGCCTATGTGCGCGCTTTCGCACACCCTTTCATCGGGATCATACGCGCCTCATGTTCGCTTTCCTGCTCGTCATCCACGCCATCATCGCCGCGACGCTCGTCACGGTGATCCTCATGCAGCGGTCGGAAGGCGGCGGTCTGGGTATGGGCGGCAGCCCGTCGGGCCTGATGTCGGCACGCGGCGCGGCGGACTTTCTGAGCCGCGCAACCGCCGTGCTGGCGACGGCTTTCGTCGGCTTCTCGATCCTGCTGGCGGTCCTGGCGGCGACGCGCGGCGCGCCGACGATCGATACCTCGCTGGCCCGCACGCCCGCGACTCAGGCGCCGGTCACGCAGCCGGCTCCGGCCCCGGTTCCCACCGGTACGGCGCCCGCGACTCAGCCGGCCGACAATTCGGCGGTTCCGCTCGCCCGCTAAACCTCGTTTCCATCGCAGCACAGGCCAACGTGCCGCCGACAATTTCCGGCGGCGCGTATCTTTGCTGTTGTCGTATCCACCCCATCCAAGCTAGGCGATTCTTCCCATGGCGCGGTATATCTTCATCACCGGCGGCGTGGTTTCGTCGCTCGGCAAGGGCCTCATGGCGGCCTCTCTTGCGGCTCTTCTGCAGGCACGCGGCTACCGCGTGCGCATCCGCAAGTTCGATCCCTATCTGAACGTCGATCCGGGCACGATGAGCCCGTATCAGCACGGCGAAGTCTATGTGACCGACGACGGGGCGGAGACCGACCTGGACCTCGGCCACTATGAACGCTTCACCGGCGTGGCCTCGCGCCAGTCGGACAACGTCACCTCGGGCCGGATCTACAAGACGATCATCGAGCGCGAGCGCCGCGGCGACTATCTGGGCGCGACCGTCCAGGTGATCCCGCACGTCACCGACGCGATCAAGGCGTTCGCGCGGGCCGATACGGTCGACGAGAATGGCGAGGACCTCGACTTCGTCCTCTGCGAGATCGGCGGCACGGTCGGCGACATCGAATCGCTGCCCTTCATCGAGGCGATCCGTCAGCTGAAGAACGAGCTGGGGCGCGGCCAGTCGATCAGCATCCACGTCACCTTGGTGCCCTATATCGCGGCGGCGGGCGAGTTGAAGACCAAGCCGACCCAGCATTCGGTGCGCGAGATCGCCGCGCTGGGCGTGTCGCCCGACGTGCTGGTCTGCCGCTGCGAGCATCCGCTGCCCGCCTCGGACCGCGCCAAGATCGCGCTGTTCTGCAACGTGCCGCCCTCCGCCGTTATCCCGGCGCTGGACGCGGCGAGCATCTATGCGGTGCCGCTGCAATATCACGCCGAGGGTCTCGATTCGGAAGTGCTGCGCGCGTTCGGGATCGAGCCGGAGGTAGCGCCCAATCTGTCGCGCTGGACCGAGATCGTCGACCGCCTGACCAACCCGGAAGGCGAAGTGACGATCGGTGTGGTCGGCAAATATGTCGGCCTCCAGGATGCCTACAAGTCGCTTAACGAAGCGCTGGTGCATGGCGGCATCGCCAACAAGGTGAAGGTCCATATCCGCTGGATCGATGCCGAACTGTTCGAGGGCGACGAGAGCGAGATCGCACAGCAGCTCGAGCCGTGCCACGCCATCCTCGTTCCCGGCGCGTTCGGTGAGCGCGGCGCGGCCGGCAAGATCGCGGCGGTCCGTTTCGCGCGCGAGCGTCGGGTGCCCTATTTCGGCATCTGCTTCGGCATGCAGATGGCCTGCGTCGAGGGCGCGCGCGACCTCGCCGGGATCGCCGACGCGTCGTCGACCGAATTCGGTCCGACCTCCGAACCGGTCGTCGGCCTCATCACCGAATGGATGGGCCGCGACGGCCTGGAGAAGCGCGAGGCGAGCGGTGACCTGGGCGGCACGATGCGTCTGGGCGCCTATCAGGCGAAGCTGGCGGGCAACAGCGTCGTCGCGTCCATCTATGGCTCGGAGGACATCTCCGAGCGGCACCGTCACCGCTACGAGGTGAATACCGCTTATAAGGAAGCGCTGGAGCAGGGGGGCCTGGTGTTCAGCGGCATGTCGCCCGACGGCACGCTGCCCGAGATCGTCGAGCGGCCCGACCATCCCTGGTTCATCGGCGTGCAGTTCCACCCGGAACTGAAGTCCAAGCCCTTCGACCCGCACCCCCTCTTCGCCAGCTTCGTTGAAGCGGCGGTGAAGCAGAGCCGGCTGGTCTAATGCCCAAACCCCGCCTTCCGATGGAGGCGGGGTTTTTCGTTGGGGCCATGTTGTTTATTTGGCGGGCGGTGGGGCTTGGGCTTCGACTGCGCTCAGCCTGAACGGCGGTCGGGGATGGTGTCGGCACCTTGGCGATGATCACCCGTCGCCAAGTTCCCAACCCTCCGTTCCGCCTGAGCGAAGTCGAAGGCCAAGGGAAAACCTGGCCGCTTGGCGAAGGACGGGGCGTAGGCTTCGACTACGCTCAGCCCGAACGGGTTTGGGGCTGATGTCTCCACCTCGCCAGCGATCACCTTTCGCCAAATCACCAACCCCCGTTCAGCCTGAGCGAAGTCGAAGGCCAAGGGAAAACCTGGCCGCTTGGCGGAGGGCGGGGCGTGGGCTTCGACTACGCTCAGCCCGAACGGACGTTTCGGAAAACACGGAAGTCCTGAAACAGAAGGCGCCCGGACCCGTCGGTCCGAGCGCCCCGCGACGTCTTCAGGGAGAGAAAGACGTCGAACGGTTTACGCCGCCTTGGCCGCGTCGGCCTGGTCGGCATGATGTTCCACCGCCGCGAGCGGCTGGCCCGTCTTGATCGCGATCGTCTTGGGCTTCATCGCCTCGGGTACCTCGCGGACGAGGTCGATGACGAGCAGCCCGTCGTTCAGGCGCGCATCCTCGACGAACACGAAGTCCGCCAGTTCGAAGCGCCGCTCGAACGAGCGATTGGCGATGCCGACATGCAGGAAGTTGGGCGAACCCGCCTTGTCATCCTTCTTGCCGGTGACGAGCAGCATGTTCTGCTGCGCGGTGATTTCGATCTCGTCGCGGGCGAAACCGGCCACCGCCAGGGTGATGCGGTAACGGTCGTCGGCCAGACGCTCGAGGTTGAAGGGGGGATAGTTTTCCGCCGAAGCGCCACGCGAATTGGCCTCCAGCAGATCGAACAGCCGGTCGAAGCCGATGGTCGAGCGGCGATACGGGGTCAGATCGATACGCATGTCAAAACCTCCATCAGAAGCGAATTGAAGAGGATCGGCCGCCCCACCTGCGCATGAGCCGGGGCCTTGCCCATCCGTACGGCCCGTCATTGGCACCGTACGCGAACCGATATGGTTCGTAAAAACAGAGGTTCAAGGGCCTCTTGGGATCGAAAAGCAAAACTTCGATCCCGCCAAGCCGTGCGTGGATTGAAAACCTACTAAATCGATGTGTGAATGGGAGGTGGAATAAGAAAGGGAGCTTCCATGTCCTTGACCCTCGCGCTGATCCTCGCCGCCCAAACGACGCCGGCCGTGCCTCCGCAGGAGGACCCCGCGCCTCCCCAGGCCGAGGGGCGGCTGGGCACCGCGCAGCAGGGGGGAGGGGATGTGGTCGTCACCGCCCGCCGTCGTGCCGAGACGATCCAGACCGTCCCCATCGCCATGTCGGTGATCGGCGGCACCGCACTGGCCGAGACGGGGACGTACAATGTCAACCGGTTGACCCAGATCCAGCCGACGCTGCAATTCTATTCGACCAACCCGCGCAACTCGGCGGCGAACATTCGCGGGCTGGGCGCCCCCTTCGGCCTCACCAATGACGGGATCGAGCAGGGCGTCGGCATCTATGTCGATCAGGTCTATTACAGCCGCATCGCCTCGGCGACGTTTGACTTCACCGATACCGAGCGGATCGAGGTGCTGCGCGGGCCGCAGGGCACGCTCTATGGCAAGAACACCACGGCGGGCGCGATCAACATCGTCACCCGCGCGCCCAGCTTCACGCCCGAGGCGCGGGTCGAGCTGAGCGCGGGAAATTACGACTTCTTCCAGGGCAAGGCGTCGGTGTCCGGCCCGCTGGTCGACGACAAGGTGGCGGTGCGGCTGTCGACCTCGCTGACCACGCGACGCGGCACCATCTACAATACCCGCCAGCGGGAATGGCAGAACAGTCAGGACAATCTGTCGCTGCGCAGCCAGTTCCTATGGCACGCGACGCCAACGCTCGACCTGACGCTGTCGGGCGATTATGCGCGGCAGAACCCCAATTGCTGCGTCCAATATTATGCGCGGGTGGGCGCAACGCAGCGGCCGCTCGATCGGCAATATCCCCGGCTCGCCGCCGCGCAGGGCTATAGCGTGCCCTCGACCAACGCCTTCGACCGGCTGACCGATGTCGATACTGATCTGCGCGCCAAGCAGGAACTGGGCGGGCTGTCGCTGGTCGCCAACTGGGATGTCGGCGAGGCGACGCTGACCAGCGTGTCGGCATGGCGCTTCTGGCATTGGGACCCGTCCAACGACCGCGATTTCATCGGCCTGCCGATCACCACCGTCTCGGCCAATCCGTCGCAGCAGAGCCAGGTGACGCAGGAGCTTCGTATCGCGTCGAACGGCAAGCGGACGCTCGATTACGTGCTCGGCGCCTTCTACTTCTGGCAGTCGATCGACACGCAGGGGTTGCAGGTTCAGGGACCGGCGGCGAGCGCCTTCCTGCTCAACCCGACGAGCGCGGGCGCGCGCAATCCGGCGACGCTCAACGGCCTGACGTCGCGCAATATGATCGACTTCACCAATACCTCGGCGGCGCTGTTCGGCAAGCTGACCTGGCATGTCGACGATCGCCTGTCGGTCGCGCCCGGCCTGCGGCTGAACTATGATCGCAAGGATGGCACCTATCTGTCGACCGTGACCAACGGCGCGGGCTCCAGCGCGCTGACCAGCGATCAGCGCGGCGTGCTGTCACCGCAAAGCTACACGCCGTCCTTCACCAACTGGAACCTGTCGGGCGATCTCACCGTCGCCTATGCGTTCAATCCCAATGTCCATTATTACGCCACTTACGCGCGCAGCTATAAGTCGGGCGGCATCAACCTGTCGGGCCTGCCGCTCGATGCCCAGAGCAACCCGATCCTGGCGACGCAGACGGTGCGCCCCGAAAAGGTCAATCATTTCGAGTTGGGGCTGAAGACCCAGTTCGCCGACCGGCGCGCGACGGTGAACATCGCCGGCTTCTGGACCGAGATCAGCGATTATCAGGCGACGGTGAACAACCTGCAGGTCAACGTGCTGCGCGGTTACCTCGCCAATGCGGGCCGCGTGCTGACGCGCGGGATCGAGATCGACTCGGCCTTGCGCCCCACCAGCCGCTTCAACATCTACGCCAATGGCGCCTTTACCGATGCGCGCTACACCCGCTTCACCAATGCGCCATGCCCGCCTGAGCTGTCGGGTGGCACCGCGCTGCCGGTGGTGAACGGCCAGATCGTCGGCACGCCGGCCGCCGCCGGGACGCCGGGCAATTCGCTGCCCTATTGCAATATTTCGGGCCAGTGGCTGCCTGGCGTCTCGCGCTGGGCTTTCTCCTATGGTGCGGAATATGACTTGCCGGCGACGGTCGGCGGCGTCGAGGGGCAATTCTATCTGGGCTATGACGGCAGCTATCGCTCGAAATTCTCGTCCAACCCGTCACGCTCCGCCTATACCGACATCGACGGCTACAGCCTGTCCAACCTGCGTGCGGGCTTCAAGGCGCGGGGCAATCTCAATGCCTTCGTCTGGGTCCGCAATCTGTTCGACCATGACTATTATGAGGTGCTGGCCACCCAGTCGGGCTCGACGGGCCTGATCGTCGGCCAGCCGGGCGATCCACGCACCTACGGCGTGACCATCTCCAAATCCTTCTGATCGGAGCTGCCCGAGGACGCGCGGGGAAAATTCGACTCAAATTCCTCCGCCGTCCAGATTCCGTTCATCTTGATCTGCTATAGCGAAAGTCCCGTACGGGCGCCGGGCCGGCACCTGGGAACGGCAGTCTGGAAGCTCCCCGTTCCCGCGCCGGTCTCGGCGGCTTTTCGAGGTGAGGTCGAAGGTGCTGTTGCCGGAATGCCAAACGCCCGGACCGTTTCCGATCCGGGCGCCTGCGTGACGATCGCTCGTCAGCCCCCTTTTCCCGCTCCCGCATCAACCTCGTTGGGTGAGCGTTGGAGCAATCCCCGAACCACGGCCGTTGCTGCCTGTGTCTCAGTAAGATTGTGGTACGTTAGCCTCGTGGCTTTTGCCATACCCCTTGCGGCACCCGCGCTACGATTGAAGTCGAAGTGTGTCCGGCCTGCAACAATCGGCGACGTGGCCGGTTTGGCTGTCCGGCAAGGGCGTGGCATTGCCAGCATGGGGAGCCGCCCCTACAGCCGCTTCTGCTTTAGGTTTCCCATGGATCGATCGGACTTGCATGATCCTGTCTCGCTATGAACGGATGATCGCCCGGCGCTATCTGCTGCCGGGCAAGGGGGAAGCGTTCATCTTCCTCGTCGCCTCGATCAGTCTGGTCGCGGTCATGCTGGGCGTCGCGGCCCTCGTCATCGTCATGAGCGTGATGAACGGCTTTCGCGCCGAGCTGTTCGACAAGATCGTCGGGCTGAACGGCCATGCCGTGGTGCAGGGGGCGGGCGGTCGCCTGCCCGACTGGCGCGACATCGTGCGCGAGGCCAGGGCGACGCCGGGCGTCACCAGTGCGGTGCCGATGATCGAGCAGCCGCTGATGTCCAGCTACAATGGCCGGGTCGAGGCGGTGCTGATCCGCGGCATGCGCGTCGGTGATATTCGCGGCAACTCGGCGATCCGTTCCAAGGTCGTCATGGGCAGCCTGATGAGCGTGACGCCCGGCAGCGGCCGGATTGCGATCGGCAGCCGTCTGGCCGAGGCGCTGGGCGCGAGCGTCGGCTCGGAGATTTCGCTGATCAGCCCGCAGGGGCAGACGACTCCGTTCGGCACGGTGCCGCGCATCGTCAGCTATACGGTCGGCGCGATCTTCGAAATTGGGGTGTACGACTATGACAAGGCCTATGTTATCATGCCGATCGAGGATGCGCAGACGCTGCTCCTGATGGGCGACACGGTCGGCATGGTTGAGATACAGACGACCGACGCCGATCGGGTCGGACAGATCCTGGCGCCGCTCGCCGACAAGCTGGGCGGGCGCGCGGTGATTGCCGACTGGCGGACGATGAACGCGCAATTGTTCGAGGCGCTGGCGGTCGAGCGGGTGGCGATGTTCACCGTGCTGTCGATCATCATCCTGGTCGCGGTGTTCAACATCCTGTCCTCGCTGATCATGCTGGTGCGCGCCAAGACGCGCGACATCGCCATCCTGCGCACCATGGGCGCGACGCGCGGCGGGTTGATGCGCATCTTCATGACGGTGGGCACCACGATCGGCGCGCTCGGCACGGTCGCGGGATTGATCCTGGGCGCGGTGTTCCTGTTCTACCGCCAGGCGGCGGTGAATTTCGTTCAGTTCGTCACGGGCCAGAATCTCTGGGACCCGTCGATCCGCTATCTGACCGAGCTGCCCTCCAAGCCCGACCCCGTCGAGATCGTCGTCATCGCGGCGATGGCGCTGGTCTTCTCCTTCCTCGCCACGCTCTATCCCGCCTGGAAGGCGGCGAGCACGGACCCGGTTCAGGTGCTGCGCTATGAATGATCCGATCATCCGCATGGGCGGGGCCATGCCGCCGCGCACCGTCGAGCCGGTGCTGGAGACGGTGGGCCTGTCGCGTAGCTTCACCCAGGGCGGCCAGACCATCGAGGTGCTGCGCGGCGTCGAGTTGGCGATCGCGCCGGGCGAGATTGTCGCGCTTCTCGGTCCCTCCGGCTCGGGCAAGTCGACGCTGCTTCAGGCGGTCGGGCTGCTGGAGGGCGGCTTTTCGGGGTCGATCCGCATCGCGGGCGAGGAGGTGTCGAAGCTGGACGCGCATGGTCGCACCGTGGCGCGGCGCGACTATCTGGGCTTCGTCTATCAGTTCCACCATTTGCTGCCCGACTTCAACGCGACCGAGAATGTCGTGTTGCCGCAGCTCGTACAGGGCAAGATGCCCGTCGCCGCCGATGAGCGCGCCAAGGGCCTGCTGACCGCATTGGGTCTTGGCCATCGCCTGACCCATCGCCCCAGCCAGTTGTCGGGGGGCGAACAGCAACGCGTCGCGGTGGCGCGCGCGCTCGCCAATCAGCCGCCGCTGGTGCTGGCCGACGAGCCGACCGGCAATCTGGACGAGCATACCTCCGAGGTGGTGCTGGCCGAATTCCTGCGACTGGTGCGCGGCGAAGGGTCGGCGGCGCTGATCGCGACGCATAACGAACGGCTGGCGCAGAAGATGGACCGTGTAGTTCGGCTGCACGAGGGGCGTTTGCAATGAGCGCCTGGACGGAGACGCCGACGCTGACGGGGCGTCATGTCCGTCTGCGTCCGTTCGTCGAGGGCGATCTGCCGTCGCTTGTGGAGGTCGGCCGCGAGGGCGATCTCTGGAACATCTTCTACGCCAATGTCGCGATGATGAAGGCGCCCGAGCGCTGGCTGGCGGCGGCGCTCAAGGAGCGCGAAGTGGGCCGCGCGCTGCTCTTCACGGTCGAGACGCCGGCGGGCGAGATCGTCGGCACCACGCGCTATATGCGGATGTCGCCGCAGCATCGCCGGCTGGAGATCGGCGGCACCTTCTATGCCACCCGCGTCCAGCGCACCGGGGTCAATACCGAGGCGAAGCGGATGCTGCTCACCCATGCCTTCGAGGTGATGGAGTGTCAGGCGATCCAGATCCGCACCGATGCGCTTAACAAGCGCAGCCAGACGGCGATCGAGCGGCTGGGCGCGAAGAAGGACGGGGTGCTACGCGGGCATCAGGTGATGGCCAACGGGCGTATCCGTGACAGCGTCGTCTATTCGATCATCGACCGCGAATGGCCGGGCGTGCGCGCCAATCTCGACTATCTGCTGGGGAAGCACGCATGAGCGGTATCGCGGATTTCACCGTCGAGGCAGCGGATGGCTCGGTTGTCGACATGTCGACCTATGCGGGGCGGGTGCTGCTGATCGTCAACACCGCGTCCAAATGCGGCTTCACTCCGCAATATGAGGGGCTGGAGGCGCTTCATCGGCGTTATGAGGGGCAGGGGCTGACCGTGCTGGGTTTCCCCTGCAACCAGTTCGGCGCGCAGGAGCCGGGCGATGCGGCGGAGATCGCGCATTTCTGCGCGCTGACCTATGATGTCAGCTTCCCCGTGATGGCGAAGATCGACGTCAATGGCGACGATGCCGATCCGCTGTTCCGGTGGCTGAAGGGGCAGGCGCCGGGCGTGCTGGGCACCAAGGCGATCAAGTGGAATTTCACCAAATTCCTGGTCGACCGCGATGGTAAGGTGGTGGATCGCTATGCGCCGACCACCAAGCCGGAGGATTTGGTCAAGGACATAGAGGGGCTGCTTTAAGGCCCGCTTCCATTCATTCCGAGGGACTGGAGAAAGTCGGTGTTCTCGGCGGATGTGTCGGCGTGCGCTTCGACTTCGCTCAGCGGGAACGGGGTGCGTGGTTTATTCCCCAGCCTCCGTTCAGCCTGAGCGAAGTCGAAGGCCAAGGGGTGAGTGTCGTTCTGGGCGCATGTCTGGAAGTGCGCTTCGACTTCGTTCAGCGTGAACGGAGTGCGTGGTTTATTCCCAACACCCGTTCAGCCTGAGCGAAGTCGAAGGCCAAGGCCAAGGGCCACCCTCACATCGAAAACGCGCTGGCACCCTTTTTATGATCCAGCGCCGAGGCGATCGCCGTGATGCCGCCGAACAGGAAGCTGATCCCCACGATATAGCCCGGCAACGTCATCGCGCTCCACGGCAGGGTGGCCAGCACGAACAGCGCCAGGATGATGTTGAGCACCCCCATGGCGATCATCCACCCGCGCCGCCGCCGCATCTTCGCGCCCAGACCGATCTCCAGCGCGCCGCGCAGCCCCAGCCATACCGCGACCAGGATCGTGATCGAGATCGCACCCGTCGCCGGCTCGAACGCCATGATCAGACCGATGATCAGCGTGACCAAGCCAAAGCCGATCGCATAGCCGCGCCCCTCATGCCCCTTGCCGAAAATCCCGGCCCCCACCGACACCAGGCCGGAGGCGATCAGGAACGCCCCGACCACCAAAGTCGCGGCCAGCGTGGCGGGCACGGGAAACGCGAACGCGGCAAGACCGAACAGCGCCGACAGGACGCCATAGGCCAGTATCCAGCCCCAGCCCGCACCGGGCCGTAGCGCGGTGGCAAAGGAACGGTCGGTGTCGGTCATCGTCTCTCGCCCCAATCTAGATCAAGTCCTTCTGTCACCGTAACGGTTCGCTTCGGGGTGGGTTCCGCGCTGGTCGAATCACGCAAGCTCGGATAGGAATGGCGGATGCATTCTGGATATGTGCCGCTTCGCATCTTTTCCTCCTTCACGATGCTCGACGGCGCGATCGATCCCAAGGCGATCGCCGCGCAGGCCAAGGCGAACGCCTTTCCCGCCGCCGGCCTGACCGACCGCAACGGCCTCTATGCCGCGATGGCCTTTTCGGATGCCGCGAAGAAGGCGGGCGTGCAGCCGATCATCGGCACCATGCTGGGCATCGCGCGGCCCGACATGCCCGACAATGTCGGCGCAGTGGTCGACTGGATCGCGCTGTATGCGCAGGACAAGGACGGCTACGACAATTTGTGCGCGCTGGTGTCGGCGGCGCATCTGGAACGGCCGATCGAGCTGGCCGCGCATGTCGGCTTCGACGTGCTGGAAAGGTTCAGCAGCGGCCTGATCGCGCTGACCGCCGGCGGCGAGGGCGGCATCGCCCGCCTGTTCGCCGAAGGCCAGCCGGACCGGGCGAAAGCCTATGCCGACCGGCTCCAGGCGATCTTCGGTGACCGGCTCTATGTCGAGCTCGCGCGCCGCGACGACCCCATCGAGACGGCGGCCGAGCAGGATCTGATCGATCTCGCCTATGACCGCGACCTGCCGCTGGTCGCGACCAATCCCTGTTGTTTTGCCGATAGCGGTTTTCGCGACGCGCATGACGCCATGCTGTGCATCGCCAATTCGACCTATGTCGAAATGGACGACCGCCCGAAGAGCTGTCCCGAGGCATGGCTGAAGCCCGCCGAGACGATGAAGCAGCTCTTCGCCGACCTGCCCGAGGCGATCGACAACACGCTGGTCGTGGCACAGCGCTGCGCGGTGATGGCGCCGTGGCGCAAGCCGATCCTGCCTAGCCTTGCAGGCGACCGCGAAGGTGAGGCGGCGATGCTCCGCCGCGATGCGACCGCCGGTCTGAACGCCCGGCTCGACCGTATCGCGGAGCTGGAGGGCGAGGGCGAACCCGGCTGGCGCGAAGCCTATCACGAACGGCTGACGTTCGAGGTCGACATCATCATCCAGATGGGCTTCCCCGGCTACTTCCTGATCGTCGCCGACTTCATCAAATGGGCCAAGGATCACGACATCCCCGTGGGGCCGGGTCGTGGTTCGGGCGCAGGCTCGGTGGTTGCCTGGGCGCTGACCATTACCGATCTCGATCCGTTGAAGCTGGGCCTGCTGTTCGAGCGCTTCCTGAACCCGGAACGCGTGTCGATGCCCGACTTCGACATCGACTTTTGCGAAACCCGGCGTGGCGAGGTCATCCGCTACGTTCAGGAAAAGTACGGCCGCGATCAGGTCGCGCAGATCATCACCTTCGGGAAGCTGAAGGCGCGCGCGGTGCTCAAGGACACCGGCCGCGTGCTCCAGATGAGCTATGGTCAGGTCGACCGCCTCGCCAAGCTGGTGCCCAACCACCCGACCGACCCCTGGGACCTCAAGCGCGCGCTGAACGGCGTGCCCGAGTTGGCGAAGGAGTACGCCAACGACAATCAGGTCCGCCGCCTGCTCGACCTCGCCACCAAGCTGGAGGGCCTGCCGCGCCACTCGTCCACCCACGCCGCCGGTGTGGTGATCGGCGACCGGCCGCTGGCGCAGCTGGTGCCGCTCTACCGCGATCCGCGCTCGGACATGCCGGTCACGCAGTTCGACATGAAATTCGTCGAAGGCGCGGGGCTGGTGAAGTTCGACTTCCTCGGCCTCAAGACCCTGTCGGTCCTGCAAAAGGCGGTGCAGCTGCTCGCCAAGCGCGGGGTCGAGGTCGATCTCGGCGCGCTGGCGTGGGACGACGCGGCCACCTACGCCCTGCTCCAGAAGGGCGACACGGTCGGCGTGTTCCAGCTGGAATCGGAAGGCATGCGGCGCACCCTGTCCGCCGTGCGGCCGTCGAACTTCGGCGACATCATCGCGCTCGTGTCGCTGTACCGGCCGGGCCCGATGGACAATATCCCCAGCTTCGGCCGCCGCAAGCAGGGCACCGAGGAGATCATCTACCCGCACCCCCTGCTCGAACAGATCTTGTCCGAGACCTACGGCATCTTCGTCTATCAGGAACAGGTGATGCAGGCCGCCCAGATATTGGCGGGCTACTCCCTCGGCGGTGCCGACTTGCTCCGTCGCGCGATGGGCAAGAAGGTGAAGGCGGAGATGGACGCGCAGCGCGCCATCTTCGTCAAGGGATGCCAGGAGGTAAACGGCATCCCCGCGCAAAAGGCCAATGAACTGTTCGACTTGATCGACAAGTTCGCAGGCTATGGCTTCAACAAGAGCCATGCCGCCGCCTACGCCCTGCTCGCCTATCAGACCGCATGGTTGAAGGCGCATCACCCGCACGAATTCTATGCCGCGTCGATGTGCTACGACATGGCGCTGACCGACAAGCTGGCGATCTTCGTCGATGACGCCCGGCGCATGGGCGTGACCATGCTGCCGCCTTGCATCAACGCCAGCCAGGCCGAGTTTGATGTCGAGGCGCATGAGGATGGCCTGGCCGTCCGCTATGCGCTCGGCGCGCTGAAATCGGTGGGCGAGGGCGCGATGGAGAAGCTGGTCGTCGAGCGTCAGGCGGGCGGCCCCTTCGCCACGCTCGACGCGCTGGCCAAGCGGGTCGATCCGCGCCTGATGAACAAGCGGCAGCTGGAAACACTGGCCTCGGCGGGCGCCTTTGACGGGATCGAGCCGAACCGGGCGGGCGTCCATGCCGTCGCCGAGACGGTCCTCGCCATCGCCGCGCGCACCCATGAGGGGCGGACCAGCGGGCAGGGCGGTCTGTTCGGCGAGACCGAAGTGGCGGGCGACACGATCAAGCTGCCCAGCGGTACCCGTTGGACGCTGTCGCAAAGGATGGAGCAGGAAAAGGAGGCGTTCGGCTTCTATTTCTCGGCGCATCCCGTGGATCGCCACGCGCATATCGCCAAGATGCACGGCGCGCGGACCTATACCTCGCTGACCGAACTCATCATCCCCGATGACGGGGCCCGCATCGGGGCGACGATGGCGGCGCTCGTCGAGGATGCGCGCTGGCGGACTTCGGCGCGTGGCAAACGCTATATGATGGCGCAGCTGTCCGACGCGACGGGGCAGTTCCTGGCGACATGCTTCGACGACTCGGTCGCCGCCGACCTGGAGAAAGCGGCCAAGGAAGGCGACTGCGCGCTCATCACCGTCGAGCTGGACCGCCGCCCTGGTGAGGAAGCCCCGCGCGTCAGCATCAAGCGGGTGCAGTTGTTCGATGGCCTCGCCAGCACGGCGAAGTTCGTCGTCGAGGTCACGGTGACGGACAGGTCCGCTTTCCCCGCGCTTCGGGCAATGCTCGATCCGCAGCGCAATGGGCGAGGCGAGGTGCGGGCGCGGATCGCGGGGGCGGAAGGCGACACGCTGCTGACGCTCGGCCGCAATTTCCTGCTCGATGCCGAACTGGCGAGCCATATCGAGGATTTGCCCGGCGTCTCGGCCGTCGCGATGAAATCCTCGGAAGCGCGGCTGGCGTTGGTGGGATAGGGAGCCGTCGTCCCAGCACCAGCCCGGGCCTTCGGCGGTCGGGCCAGCCCGCACGAAAAGAACTGGCCGGCCCGGGGCGACGGAGGGATGGGTGTCAGCCGCCGACTTCGCGGCGATCCTGTTCCTCTCCGGCCTCGCCGTGATTTCCATAGCCGCCGCCCGAGCTGTCGGCCTCATCCTCGTTCGGCACCTGTTCGGGCTGGGTCTGTTCGGGATCGTTGATCATCACGTCTCTCCTTCGCGGTGGCATAACGCGCCAGCGAACGCGGATGATCCTCAGAACAACTCGCCCTGCGCGCCGCTCGGCGGGCGGAACCGGCTGGTGTCGAGCAGGGGCCGGTCCAGATTGAGGCCATGCTGTCGACAGGCCCGGTGAAAGCGGACGCGCAGCAGGTCCGCCCAGGGCCCTTGACCGCGCATGCGCGTGAAGAAGCCCGCGTCATTGTCGCGCCCGCCGCGCAAGGACTGGATGATCGCCATCACCTTGCCCGCGCGATCGGGAAAGTGCGTGTCGAGCCACGCGCGGAACAGCGGCGCGACCTCATGGGGCAGGCGGACGGGGATGAAAAAGGCATGGCGCGCGCCCGCCGCCGCCGCGCGAGCCACCAGATGCTCGATCTCGTGATCGGTAATCGCCGGGATGACCGGCGCGATCGAGACATAGGTCGGAATACCCCCCGCGACGAGCTTGCCCACCGCCGCCAGTCGCCGTTCGGGCGTCGGCGCGCGCGGCTCGACGGTCCGGGCGATCCGCGCGTCGAGCGAGGTCACCGACACACAGACCGTCGCCAACCCTTTCGCCGCCATCGGCCCCAAGATGTCGATGTCCCGCACCACGCGGTCGGATTTGGTGGTGATCGCCACCGGATGGTCCGTCTCCGCCAAGACTTCCAGGATGGCGCGCGTGATCCGCCACTCACCTTCGATCGGCTGATAGGGATCGGTGTTGGTCCCCAGCGCGATCGGCGCGACGCGGTAGGTGGGCTTGGCGAGTTCGGCCCGCAACAGCCGGGCCGCGTCGGGTTTGGCGAACAACCGGCTTTCGAAGTCCAGCCCGGGCGACAGGTCGTGATAGGCATGGGTCGGCCGCGCGAAGCAATAGATGCAGCCATGCTCGCAACCGGCATAGACGTTGATCGATTGGCTGAACGGTATGTCGGGGGAGGTGTTGCGGGTCAGGATGGTGCGCGGCTTGAGGATGGTGACGCTGGTGCGCAGCGGCGGCGCCTCGCCGTCCACCAGGCTTTGCGCGTCCAGCCAGTCGCCATCCGCTTCCCGTTCGGGCAGCGCGAACCGCCGACTGGTTGCGTTGTACGTCGCGCCCCGCCCCGCCGCCTTCACCATGGTCGCCGCTTGCCCATCGCCGATAATTACGCCATGATCTGGAACATAGCAAGAACGAAGGGGCGGGTGATGGCACGATTGGCGTATCTCGAACTACCGGTCGGGGACCGCGCGGCGGCAAAGCATTTCTATGCGACGGCGTTTGGCTGGACCTTCGCCGATTTCGGGCCCGATTATGCCGCGACGATGAGCGGGGATACGGATGTGGGTCTCGACGCGTCGCCCGAGAAGGTCCGGGCGCCGCTACCGGTCATCGGGGTCGAGGATCTGGAGGCAACGCTGGCGGCCGTCGAAGCCGCCGGTGGTACCGTGGTCGTGCCGATCTTCGCATTTCCCGGCGGCCGGCGGTTCCATTTCCGCGATGTCGACGGGCATGAACTGGCGGCCATGCAGCACGACTAAGTCAGCGCTCCAACAGGCGGGGCATCAGCTCGACGAAGTTGCAGGGGCGGTGACGACTGTCGAGCTGGTCACGCAAGATCCCGTTCCAGGCGTCCTTCACCGCGCCGGTCGATCCGGGCAGCGCGAAGATGTAGGTACCGCGCGCCACGCAGGCACAGGCGCGCGATTGAATGGTCGAGGTGCCGATCGTCTGATAACTCAACCAGCGGAACAGCTCGCCGAAGCCGGGGATCATCTTGGTCGCGACCCGCTCGACTGCCTCGGGGGTCACGTCGCGACCGGTCACGCCGGTGCCGCCGGTGGTCAGGATGCAGTCGATGCTGGCATCCTCGATCCAGCGGTTGAGCTGCGCCACGATCCGGTCCGTGTCGTCGCGCAGGATGGTGCGGTCGGCCAGCTCGTGCCCGGCGTCGGTCAATAGCCCGACCAGCGTGTCACCCGAGCGGTCCTCCGCCAGCGAGCGGGTGTCGGAGACGGTCAGCACCGCGATACGGACGGGTGTGAATTGGCGGTTGGTGTCGATGGGCATGGCGGGGTGAACGTCTCTGCGCGGGTTTCGGGGGCGGCTTGATCAGTGGCGGAGCGTGGCCTTCGACTTCGCTCAGGCTGAACGGGGGCTGGTACAACCACCCCACAGCCGTTCAG
>NZ_JBNNOB010000043.1:0-26072 GCF_050274375.1 Sphingomonas sp. NPDC019816 | reverse complement strand
CCACCACCCCACTCCCTCCACTATCACCAGTGCCTTCACCGGTGCCCATCATCGCCTTGCCCATCTCCTGCATCACCGAGCGGACGTCGGCGAAGTCGAGGTTGATGAGGCCCGGCATGACCATCAGGTCGGTGATGCCGCGCACGCCCTGCTGCAGCACCTCGTCCGCCATCGCGAACGCTTCCTTGAAGGTGGTGTTGGCATTGGCGATCAGAAACAGATTCTGGTTCGGGATGACGATGAGCGTATCGACGTACTTCTGCAGTTCCTCGATGCCGCCATCGGCCGACTTGGCGCGACGATTGCCCTCGAACGCGAAGGGCTTGGTCACGACGCCGACGGTCAGGATGCCCATGTCACGCGCCGCCTTGGCGATGACCGGGGCCGCACCGGTGCCCGTGCCGCCACCCATGCCGGCGGCGATGAAGCACATGTGGCTGCCCTCGAGCAGCTTCGACAGATCCTCGATCGTCTCCTCGGCCGCCGCACGGCCGATTTCGGGACGGCTGCCCGCGCCGAGCCCTTGCGTGATCTTGGCGCCCAGCTGGATACGCTGCGGCGCGATCGACTGCTTCAGCGCCTGCGCGTCGGTATTGGCGACGAGGAAATCCACGCCCTGTACCTCGGCGCGCATCATGTTCGCGATCGCGTTGCCGCCGGCACCGCCGACACCGATCACCGCGATGCGCGGCGTCAGTTCGTCGACCTCGGGTGCGATGAATTCGATGCTCATCCCAATTCTACTCCGCCGTTCCCGGTCGATACGCTAAGACCAGGCCCCTGAATAAACGTTAGTGCACCAGCGAACGGCCCGGTGCCAACCCAAAACTGCGCAGCCTATGCCGGTTTTGCTTAATAATTTGCCTTCGCCGCCTGAATCAGCCGCCGGAACAGCCCCATGCCGCTCGGCCGGTGCACCGTCTGGTTGGTTGGCGCGATGCTGCGCAGGTCGATCGGGTCCGTCGTGGCGTAGAAGGCCAGCCCCGCTAGCGTCGCGAACGCCGGTCCGCCATGCGCATCGGGCAGGCCGGTCAACCCGCGCGGCCGGCCGATCCGCACCGAACGGCCCAGCGCCTGCTGCGCATAGTCGGCGATCCCCTTCAGCTCGGCGCCGCCGCCGGTCAGCACGACCTGGCGCCCCACCGGGCCCTCGAACTTCAACTGTTGCAGCGCCTTACGGATCTCACCCATCTGATGCTCCAGCCGCTGGCGGATCACGCCGATCAACTGCGCCTTGGTGATCTGCATCGTATCACCGCCATCTTCGGCGGAGATCGGCGTCACCTGGATCATGTCGTGATTGTCGCGCGGGGAGGCATTGGCCGAGCCGTGGAAGCACTTCATCCGCTCGGCCATCTGCCGCCGGGTGCCGAACGCAGACGCGACATCGTCGGTGATGTCCGCCGCGCCCATCGGCAGCGAGCACAGGCCGACCAGCATCCCTCCTGCGAACAGCGAGACGTTGGTGATCCCCGCCCCCATCTCGACCAGCGCCACGCCCAGTTCGCGCTCCTCGTCGGACAGGCAGGCCAGCCCCGTCGCCACCGGCGCGGCGATGATCGACTTCACTTCCAGATGCGCCGAGCGGACGCACAGATCGAGGTTGCGCACCGGCGAGCCATCGGCGGCGACGACATGGATATGCACGCCAAGCCGGTCCGCATGGAGGCCCAGCGGTTTCTTCACGCCCGTCAGCCCGTCGAGCGTGTAGAGCGCGGGCTGCGCGTGCAGCACCATGCGCCCCTGCGGATCGATCGAGTTGCGCCCGGCCGCCAACAGTGCGTCGATGTCGCCCTGCTCCACCCGGTGGCCGCCCAGCTCGAACTCGACCTCGGCCACGTCGGAGACGAGGCCACCCGCCGAAAAGCCGACCCAGACATTCTCGATATTGATGCCGGCGATGCGCTCGGCCTGTTCGACCGCCTCGCGCACCGCCGCCTCGGTCGCGCCCATATCGGCGATATAACCGCGCTTGACGCCCCGGCTTTCACGCTGGCCGGTGCCCAGCACGATCAGCTCGCCGCCATCGCCCTTGCGCGCGATCAACGCGGAGACCTTGGACGACCCGATGTCCAGCGCGGTGATCAACCCTTCGGGTGCAATCTTTGCCATGACCGTGCTACCCCTGTGATGCCCCTTCGGCGGTCGCCGCCTCCGCCTCCGCCCCATTGCCGGGTGCGGTATCGCCGGCCGTGCCCCCGGCCTTGGCCGGATCGGCCAGCGCGTGATTCTGATTCAAACCGGGCTTGCGCGCAACCAGCTTTGCGGGATCGCGCATGTCGAAGCGCAGCCAGCCGCGCCCCAACAACGGCCGCGATCCGTCCATCGCCGCGAACTTCATCAACGCGGCCGCCGCGCCGTCTTCGGGCAGGGCCAGCGTCTCGCCGCTGTCGAAGGTCAGGTCCCAGCGACGATTGCCGATCCAGGTCGCCGCCTTCACGCGGGGCTTCAGCGCGGGCGCGGCGGACAGCAGCGCCTGATAGGCCGGCTCCTGAAGGTTGGCGCCCGGCCCGATGATCAGCGGCAGGTCGGGCATCGCCTCGGCCCGCACCGGCTCCAGCAATACGCCGCTCGCGTCGATCAGGGTCAGCTGGCCATTGTCCTGCCACACCGCCGCCGGGCTGCGCTCATCGATATCGACCAGCAGCGTGTCGGGCAGCCGCCGCGAGACATGCGCGTCCTTGATCCAGCCATAACGCAGCAGCTTGTCGCGCACCTCGCCCAGATCGACGAGCGGCATCGCCCGGCTCTGCTGGTCGAGCGCGACGGCATAGACGGTCATCCGGTCCATGCGCTTCAGGCCGGTCACCTCGATCTGCTGGACACGAAAACCCGCCTGCCCCGCCTGTTCGGCGATGGCGGTGCCGATCATGCCGGGCACGCCGACATAGGTCGCGAGCGCCAGTACCGCCGCGCCCGCACCGCCCAATATGGTCCAGGTGACGGCTTTCTTGATCGTCTCCTCGCTGACCGGCAGCTTCGCCAGCAACCGCTCGGTCAGCGTCGCGCGCTTGACCGGCTGGCGCCGGCGCGGTGCCGGCCGGCGGGGCGGCGGGCCCCGCTTGATCGTGCGGCTCATCCCGCCCGATCCCTGTACCAGGCCAGCGCCTCGTCGACGATCGCCTGCACCACCGCGTCATAATCCATCCCGACATGGCGACCCTGTTCGGGCACCAGGCTGAGTGGCGTCATGCCCGGCTGGGTGTTGACCTCCAGGAGGAACAGCCCGTCGACGCCGCGCTCGTCATCCCAGCGGAAGTCGGAGCGCGAGGCCCCGCGACAGCCCAGGATGCGGTGCGCTTCGAGCGCGAGGGACTTGCACGCCTCAGCGATGTCGTCGGGGATCTGCGCAGGGCAGACATGCTCGGTGAGGCCATCGGTGTACTTGGCGTCGAAATCGTACCAGCCGTTCTTGGGCTTCAATTCGGTCACGCCCAGCGCGCGGTTGCCCAGCACGGCGGTGGTCAACTCGCGGCCCCGGATATAGGGTTCGGCGAGCAATTCGTCGAACTCGGCCCAGGGACCGGCCGCGTCGCGCGCGATCGGGCTGCCATGGTTGCTGGTGTCAGTGACGATCGCGACACCGACCGAGGAGCCTTCGTTCACCGGCTTCAACACGTACGGGCGCGGCAGCGGATCGGCGGTGTAGAGGTCCTCCGACTTGACGATGCGGCCGCCGGGCATGGGGATACCGTGGGGCACTAGCGCCTGCTTGGTCAGTACCTTGTCGATCGCGATGACCGAGGTGGCGAGACCCGAATGGGTGTACGCAATGCCCATCAGGTCGAGCATCCCCTGCACCGTGCCGTCCTCGCCGGGCGAGCCGTGCAGCGCGTTGAAGACGATGTCGGGCCTGGCCTCGACCAGTTTCGCCGCCAGGTCGCGGTCCATGTCGATCCGGGTGACGCGGTGGCCGTTCCGCTCCAACGCATCGGCAACGCCCGCGCCGGACATCAGCGACACCGGCCGCTCCGCCGACCAGCCGCCCATCAGAACCGCGATATGGATAGGATTGGTCACTTCGCGATTCCTACTCGTTGAATTTCCCATTCGAGGGTGACCCCCGACTGCGCCTTTACCCTGGCGCGCACGTCCTCGCCCAGTGCCTCGATTTCCGCCGCCGTGGCGCTGCCGAGGTTGAGGAGGAAGTTGCAGTGCTTCTCCGACACCTGCGCCTCGCCGAGCGTCAGTCCGCGACACCCCGCCGCATCGACCAGCGCCCAGGCCTTGTGCCCGTCGGGGTTCTTGAAAGTCGACCCGCCGGTCTTGGAGCGCAGCGGCTGCGACGCTTCGCGCGCGGCGGCGATGCGGTCCATCTCGGCCTGGATGTCGGCGGGTTCGGCGGCGTGGCCCCGGAAGGTCGCTTCGACCACCACCGTCCCGTCGGTCAGGTTGGAATGGCGATAGGTATAGTCCAGATCGGAGACGCCTAGTGTCTCGACCGTGCCGTCGCGGCGAACGACCGTGGCGGAGACCAGCACATCGGCAACCTCGCGGCCATAGGCCCCACCATTCATCCGCACGAAGCCGCCGACCGTGCCGGGAATCGAGCGCAGGAATTCCAGCCCCCCGATCCCGGCATCGCGCGCATTGGACGACACGAGGATGCCCGACGTGCCACCGCCGCAGGTGACGACGTGCCCCTCCCCTGCCCGCGCATAGCTGAACGGCTTGCCTAGACGGATCACGACGCCCGGCACACCGCCGTCGCGCACGATCAGGTTGGAACCGAGGCCCAGTGCCATGACGGGCACGTCGCCCCCAAGGCCGCGCAGGAACGCCGACAGATCGTCCACGTCCTTCGGCTCCAGCAGATATTCGGCCGGTCCGCCCGCCTTGAACCACACGAGCGGCGCCAGCGGCGCGTCCTGCGTCAATCGGCCAGCGGTGTCGGGCAGATTCATCGGCGCGCCTCGATGGCGCTCGCCAGCCCCGCCGCCCATTTGGTGATGTCGCCCGCGCCCAGGCAGACGATCATGTCGTCGGCGCGGATCGAGCCCACCAGTTCCTCGGCCAGCGCATCGGCGTCGGCGACGGTGGCGGTCGAGCGATGCCCGCGCCGCTTCAATCCCTCGACCAGCGCGGAGGCGTCCACACCCTCGATCGGTTGCTCGCCCGCCGCATAGACCGGCGTTACCAACACGCGGTCGGCATCGTTAAAGGCGGTCTGGAACTCCTCCATCAGATTGCCCAGCCGGGTGAAGCGATGCGGCTGGACCACCGCGATCACGCGGCCGCGCGCGCCTTCGCGCGCGGCGGCCAGCACGGCTCGGATTTCGACCGGGTGATGGCCGTAATCGTCAATCACGGTCGCCGTGCCGCCATCGACCGTGATCTCGCCGACCTTGGTGAAGCGCCGCTTCACGCCGCCGAACTGGCCGAAGCCCTGCTGGATCGTCGCGTCGTCGATGCCCAGTTCCAGCGCCACCCCGATCGCGGCCAGCGCGTTCTGGACATTGTGGCGGCCGGGCATGGGCATCTCGATCCCCTCGATCGAGCGGCTGGAGCCGTCGCGGTGGCGGATGATCGCCTCGAACCGGTTGCCGCCAGGGATCGGCGTGACGTTGACGCCGCGCACATCCGCCTGCGCCGAGAAGCCATAGGTCACGACGCGGCGGTCCCGGACGCGCGGCAGGATGTTCTGCACCTCCGGGTGGTCGAGGCACAGCAGCGCCGCGCCATAGAAAGGTGCATTCTCGACAAACTCGACGAACGCGTCCTTCACCCGGTCGAACGAGCCGTAATGGTCGAGATGCTCGGGATCGATATTGGTGACGACCGCGATCGTGCCGTCGAGCCGCAGGAAGCTGCCGTCGCTCTCGTCCGCCTCGACGACCATCCAGTCGCTGGCGCCCAGTCGCGCGTTCGAGCCATAGCTGTTGATGATGCCGCCATTGATGACGGTGGGGTCGACACCCCCGGCATCCAGAAGTGCCGCGACCATCGAAGTCGTCGTCGTCTTGCCATGCGTGCCCGCGACCGCGACGGTGGACTTCAACCGCATCAGCTCGGCCAGCATCTCGGCGCGGCGCACCACGGGGATGCGGCGCTCCAGCGCGGCTTCGACTTCGGGGTTGGAGCGGGTGATCGCGGTCGAGGTCACGACGACGGCTGCATCGCCCAGATTGTCCGCCGCATGGCCGATGGCGACCGGAATGCCCTTGTCCCGCAGGCCCTGCACCACATAGCCCTCGGCCACGTCGGAGCCCTGCACCCGGTAGCCGAGATTCTTCATCACCTCGGCAATGCCCGACATGCCGATGCCGCCGATGCCGACGAAGTGGATCGTGCCGATATCCGTGGCGACGCCCTTCATGCGCCTGCTCCCGCCAAATTCCGTGTCCCTTGCGATTTGCCCACCGGCAAGACCATGCGCGGCGCGTCGAGGCTTTCGACCAGATCGGCAAGGTCGCTCGCCGCTTCCGGCCGCCCGCAGGCGCGGGCGCGGCCCGCCGCATTCTCCAGCGCCGCCGGATCGAGGCCCAGCTTCTGCATCTGCTTCGCCAGTTCTACGGGCGTGAAGTCACCCTGCGCGATGGTGCGCGCACCGCCCGCCTTGGTCATCTCGCGCGCGTTCACCGTCTGGTGGTCGTCGGTGGCGCTGGGCAGCGGCACCAGGATCGCCGGGCGACCCGCGACCGTCAGCTCGGCTAGCGTCGAGGCCCCCGCACGCGCAATCACCAGATGCGCCCAGGCGAGCTGTTCGGGCAGGTCGGGCAGATAGGTGGCGAGTTCGGCCGGAATCTCATGCTCGGCGTACTTGGCCCGCACCGCGTCTATATCCTCGATCCGCGCCTGATGCGTGACCTGCAACCGCCGCCGGAAGGTGACGGGCAGCATGGCGAGGCCATCGGGCACCACCTGCGACAATATGCTCGCCCCCTGGCTGCCGCCGGTGACGAGGACGCGGAAGATGCCGTCCTCCTCCAGCAGCGGATAGGGTCGCGAGCGAAGCGCCAAGACCTGGTCGCGCACCGGATTGCCGATCAGCCGGGTCTTGTCGGCATGTTTGGCGCTCAGCCGCTGCGTATCCTCATAGGACAAGGCGATCGCGTCGACCTTGCCCGCGACCAGCCGGTTGACGCGGCCCAGCACCGCGTTCTGCTCATGGATCGCGGTCGGGATGTCTTCCGCGAACGCCGCCAGCAGCGCGGGCATCGCCGGATAGCCGCCAAAGCCGATCACCGCCGCCGGACGGAAGGTCTTGTACAGTTCGCGCGCCATCGCCCGGCCGTGCCACATCTCGCGCAGCGCCTTGGCCCAGCCGACCGGCCCGCCCGAAAAGCGACCGGCGGGCAGGACATGCGTCTGGATATCCTCGAACAGCCCCGGAAAGCGCACGCCGCGCGCATCCGACACCAACGCCACGCGGTGGCCGCGTCGGGTCAGCTCGGCCGCAAGGGCCGCGGCAGGGACCATATGGCCGCCGGTTCCCCCGGCGGCGAGGACGAAGTGACGGCTCATTGCCCGCTCCACCTGACTACATAGGGGCTGCGCGTCAGGAACGGATTGCGCCGGGTGAACGCCAGCAACAACCCCATCCCGATCGACAGCGCGATCATCGACGAGCCGCCATAGCTGATGAACGGCAGGGTCATCCCCTTGGACGGGGCAAGCCCCGTATTCACCGCCATCGAGATCAGCGCCTGCGCGCCGAACTGTACGGCCAACCCGGAGGCGGCGTAGAGCTTGAACTCGTCCTGTTCGTCAAGCAGCTTCACGAAGACGCGAACCACGATCGCCAGAAAGACGAGCGCGATGATGGCGCAGGCGATCAGCCCGAACTCCTCGCCGATCACCGAATAGATATAGTCGGTATGCGCCTCCGGCAGGCCGAACTTGGCCGCCCCCCCGCCCGGCCCGGTGCCGGTCCAGCCCCCGGCGGTCAGCGTATTGTGCGCGGCATTGACCTGGAAATGGTCCGCCGCACCCTCGCCATCGACGTCGGGAAAGAGGAAGGCGTTGATGCGGCTGCGCGCCACGCCATAGAACATATAGGCCATGACCAGCCCGATCGGCGCCAGCGACCCGATTGCCAGCATCACGCGCATCGGCGTGCCCGAGATCATCAGCAGCGCGACCCAGACCAGACAGAAGACGATCGTCTGCCCGAAATCGGGTTGCAGCATCAACAGCCCCGCGACCAGCCCGGTCATCCCCATGGTAATGAGCGTGGCGGGCAGATCGCGCTCCTTGGCCTTCAGCGACAACAGCCAGGCGGTCGTCACGATGAACATCGGCTTCAGGAATTCGGACGGCTGGAACTGCGCGATGCCTACGCCGATCCAGCGCCGCGCGCCGTTGATCTCCACCCCGATAAAGGGCGTGACCGCCAGGATCGCAATCAGCACGCCGGTGCCCAGCACCGCCATGCGCCGCGCGGTGACGACCGGCAGCATCGACACGCCGAACAGCACGGGTAGCGACACGCCGACCCACATCACCTGTCGCCAGAAATAATAGAGCGGCGTGAACTTCCGATGCTCGCCCGAATAGCGCATCGCGGTCGCAGGGCTGGCGGCGGCGACCGCGATCAGGCCGATCGCGATCAGGAACAGGGTGAGCAGCAGCAGCACCCGGTCGATGTCCCAGAACCAGGTGCCCAGCGGCGAGCGGTCGCCGCGCCCACCGCGTCCCTTCATCGATCCGATCAGGCCGGGGCGCGGCGCCTTGGGTGTGCGATCGGTCATGCCAGCGCCTCCACGGCGGCGCGGAAGGCATCGCCCCGCGCTTCATAATCGCGAAACTGGTCGAAGCTGGCGCAGGCCGGCGACAGGAGGACCGTGTCCCCCGGCTGCGCGGCGGCGGCGGCATGCGCGACGGCGGCCTCCAGCGTGCCCGACTGCTCGACCACCGGGACCTTGTCCTTCAACAGGTCGAAGAACAACGGCGCGGCTTCACCAATCGTATAGGCCGCGACGACATGATCCAGATGCGCGGCGCAGGCGTCCAGGTCGTCACCCTTGCGCTTGCCGCCGACGATCCAGTGGACGCGGGGGAAGGCCGCCAGCGCAGGCGCGGTGGACTCGGGGTTGGTCGCCTTGGAGTCGTTGACGAAAGCCACGCCGTTCCGCGTCACGACATACTGCATCCGGTGCGGCAGGCTGGCATAGCCGGCCAGTCCGGCCTCGATCGCAGCCTCATCGATCCCCAGCGCCCGCGCCACCGCGATCGCGGCCTGCGCGTTCTGGGCATTATGCGGCCCTTGCAGCGCCGGCCAGCGGCGCTGGTCGATCACCGTGTCCGGCGCGATCCTCACAAGGTCGTCGGTGCGTCCCGCCAGCCCTTGCGCGATATTGGCGGAGGCCTCGTCGGCCGTGCCGACCACCGCGACATGCCCCGCCGACTGCATCGCGAACAATCGCGCCTTGGAGGCAGCATAGCCCGCAAAGCCGTCATAGCGGTCGAGATGATCGGGCGTGATGTTGAGCAGCACCGCCACGTCGCAATCGAGGCTGGTCGTCAGGTCGATCTGATAGCTGGACAGTTCCAGCACATAGACCCCGCCCTCGGGAAGCGGCGCCTGCCCCAGGATAGGCAGGCCGATATTGCCGCCCATCAGCGTCGGGACGCCCGCCGTCTTCAGGATATGGTGGACCAACGCGGTGGTGGTCGACTTGCCGTTGGTGCCGGTAATGCCGACGACCTTATGCGGCGGCAGGTCCGCGCGGGCTTGGGCGAAAAGTTCGATGTCGCCGATGACAGGCACCCCAGCAGCGCGCGCGACTGCGGCCAGCGGGTGGCTGTTGAGCGGCACGCCCGGCGACACGACCAGTGCGTCGAAGCCCGACAGGTCGATGGTTTCGAGGTCGACCATCAACAGATCCTCCCCGGCACGGGGAGGGGGACCGCCAGCCGCAGGCTGGTGGTGGAGGGGGGCTTCGGCAAGGGAGTCGCACAGCAGCACGCCCCCTCCACCAGCTTCGCTGGTCCCCCTCCCCGTGCCGGGGAGGATCGCCTCGCGCCTCGCCCGATCGCTATCCCACGCCACAACCTTCGCCCCGCCCGCCAACAACCCAGAAACGGTCGCGGCGCCGGAGCGCGCCAGCCCCAGCACCGCGAAAGTCTTGCCCGCCCAGTCGCTGGAGACGATCATCGCAGCTTCAACGTCGACAGGCCCGCCAGCATCAGCACCAGCGCGATGATCCAGAAGCGGATCACCACCGTCGGCTCCGACCAGCCGAGCTGTTCGAAATGATGGTGGATCGGGGCCATGCGGAACACGCGCTTGCCGGTCCGCTTGTAGAAGAACACCTGGATGATCACCGACAGCGCCTCGACGACGAACAGGCCGCCGATGATGCCCAGCACGATCTCGTGATGCGCGACGACCGCGATGGTGCCGAGCGCGCCGCCCAGTGCCAGGCTGCCCGTATCGCCCATGAACACCGCCGCCGGCGGCGCATTGAACCAGAGGAAGGCGAGACCCGCGCCGATCACCGCGCCGCAGAAGATGGCGAGTTCACCGGCGCGCGGGACATGCGGAATGCCGAGGTAATCGGCGAACTTCACGTTGCCGACCAGATAGACGATGACCAGGAACGCCACGCTGGCGATGATGACCGGCATGGTCGCCAGACCGTCCAGACCGTCCGTCAGGTTCACCGCATTGCCGAACGCCACGATCGTGAAGGCGGCGAACACGGGGTAGAAGATGCCCAGATCGATATACATGCGCGTGGTGAAGGGCAGATAGAGCGGCGTGCCGTTCTGCCCCATGATGATCCACGCCGCGATGCCCGCGATCAGGAATTCGAGCAACAGCCGGGTCTTGCCCGACACACCGGCGGTCGAGGCTTTGCGGACCTTGTCATAATCGTCAAGGAAGCCGATCGCGCCGAAGCCCAGCGTCACGAACAGGCACGCCCAGACGAAGGGATTGCTCAGGTCCATCCATAACAGGATCGACATCGCCATGCTGGTCAGGATCATCAGGCCGCCCATGGTCGGCGTGCCGCGCTTGGCGAGGTGCGTCTGCGGTCCGTCGGCGCGGATCGGCTGCCCCTTGCCCTGGCGGACGCGCAGCCAGCCGATGAAGCGCGGACCGATGATCAGGCCGATGAACAACGCGGTCGCGATCGCCGCGCCCGAACGGAAGGACAGATAGCGGATGAGGTTGAGAAGGCCCGGAAACCCGAGATGCTCCGCGATCCAGTACAGCATTATCCTTGCGCCCCGCCCCGTCGAGATTCCTGGCCCAGAGCGGCGACGACACGCGCCAGCCCGACTCCGTTGGACCCCTTGATCAGCACCACGTCATCGGGCGCGATGATCGAGGCCAGCGCAGCGTGCGCGGCCTTTGCGTCGGTCACATGGACGAAATCGACCCGCCCCTCAAGCGCGGCGGCCAGCGGTGCCATCGATTCGCCGACGAGCAGCGCCTTTTCGACGCGGGCGGCCAGGATCGGCTCGGCGAGCCCGGCGTGATACTCGGCCGAGTCGTCGCCCAGTTCGCGCATCTCGCCCAGCACCGCGACGTGCCGCCCCGGCTCCTCGGCCAGCACCGCCAGCGTGGCGCGCATCGAGGCGGGGTTGGCGTTGTAGCTTTCGTCGATGATCAGCGCGCCGTTGCCGGCCCGGAACCGCGCGCCGCGCCCCGCCAGCCCGCCCAGTTCGGCGAGCGCAAGGCCCGCCAAGCCCAGATCGCCGCCCGCCGCATCGACCGCAGCCAGCACCGCCAGCGCATTGGACACCCAATGCCGGCCCGGCTGCGACAAGGTGAAGTTCAATTCGCGCTCGCCGATCCGCGCGGTGACGAAGCTGCCGCCATTGGGGCCGCGCATCGCCTCCACCGCATGGACGTCGGCGGCGGGATCGAAGCCGAAGGTCACGATCCGCGCGGCATAGGGCTTAGCCGCCGCGATCAGCCGGTCGCGATGCGGGCTGTCATAGGGGATGATCGCGGTGCCGCCCGGTTCCAACCCCCGAAAAATCTCGCCCTTGGCGTCGGCGATGGCGGATTCATCGGCAAAGAACTCGGTATGCGCGGGCGCGATGGCGGTGACGATCGCGATGTGCGGGCGCACTATCGCGGTCAGCGTGGACAGTTCGCCGGCATGGTTCATCCCCATCTCGAACACGCCGGCGCGCACGTCACGCGGCATCCGCGCCAGGCTGAGCGGCACGCCCGTATGGTTGTTGTAGCTCTTGACCGACCGGTGCACCCGCCCCTGCCAGCCGCGTTCAAGCGCGGCGTAGAGCGCTTCCTTGGCGCTGGTCTTGCCGACCGATCCGGTGACGCCGATGATCGTCGCCTCGGTCCGCGCCCGTGAGGCGCGGCCCAGATCCTCCAGCGCGCGGAAGCTGTCGGCGACTTGGACGTGCGGGTGGGCGGTATCGGCACTGACCAGCGCACCCGCCGCGCCTTGCGCAAAGGCCTGGTCGAGGAAGCGGTGGCCATCGGTCGCCTCGCCCAGCAGCGCGACGAACAGGTCGCCCGGTCCGACCTCGCGGCTGTCGAACGCGACGCCCGTCACCGCGAACGCACCTGCTGCCTGTCCCCCGGTCGCGGCCGCGATCTCATCGGCGGTCCACAGGTTCATGGCCGTTCTCCGGGACGCGCGCCGTAATGCAGCGACAATTTGCGCCGGGGCCGCTCGACCGGCTGGGCGACGGCCGGCGCGGCTACCGGCGTGACGTCGTTCACCACGACGACCGGCGGCTCGACCGGTTCGATCGCGGGCGTGTCGAGCGTCGCGGTCATACCGCGCACTCGCGCGCTACCGCGACATCGTCGAAGGGCAGGACGAGATCGCCGACGATCTGGCCCTGCTCATGCCCCTTGCCCGCGATCAGGACGATGTCCTGCTCACCCGCCTCGGCGATGGCGGCGGCGATGGCGGCGCGGCGGTCGCCGATCTCGATCGCGCCGGTCGCGCCGCGCATCACCTGCGCACGGATCGCGGCGGGGTCCTCGGTACGCGGATTGTCGTCGGTGACGATCACCCGGTCCGCCTGCATCGAGGCAACCTGGCCCATAGCCTCGCGCTTGCCCGGATCGCGGTCGCCGCCCGCGCCGAACGCCACGATCAACCGCCCGCCCGCATGGGGTTTGAGCGCCGCGATGGCGGCCTCCAACGCATCGGGCGTATGGGCGTAGTCGACATAGACCGGTGCACCGCTGCGCGCGATGGCGGCCCGCTCCAGCCGGCCGCGTACCGGCTGCAACCGGGCGAGATTGGCCAGCGTCGTCGCGACATCGCCGCCCGTCGCCAGCACCAGTCCGGCCGACACGAGCGCATTGGCCGCCTGATAGGCGCCGATCAGCGGCAGCTGGACCTTGTGGGTCGTGCCATGCTCGTCCTCGATCACCAGGCCCTGGCCGAGCAGGGTCGGATGCCGCTCGACCAGCTTCAGCGTCGATCCGCGCGTGCCGACCGTGATCAGATTGTTGCCACGCGCGCGCGCCAGATCGATCACCCGGCCGCTCTGGACGTCATCGGCCCAGACGACCGCTGTGCCGGTGGGCGACAGCACCTCGGAGAACAGCCGCATCTTGGCTGCCAGATAGGCGCCCATGTCGCCATGATAGTCGAGGTGATCGCGCGACAAATTGGTGAAGGCCGCCGCCGACACCTCCAGCCCCTCGGTGCGATATTGGGTCAGGCCATGGCTCGACGCCTCGAACGCCAGATGGGTCACGCCTTCGCGCGCGAGGCCAGCGACGTTGGATAGGAAGGTGACGACATCGGGGGTGGTCAGCCCGGTATAGGTCCGCTCGTCGGCGGTGGTGACGCCCAGCGTGCCGATCGAGGCGGCGTGATGGCCCGCCATGCGCCACAGCTGGCGCGTCATCTCGACGGTCGAGGTCTTGCCGTTGGTGCCGGTCACCGCCACCGCCGTGGCCGGGAACGGCGCGAAGAAGGCGGCGGCCAATTGCGCGAAGGCGGCGCGGGGTTCGTCCGACGCGATATGCACCACGCCCTCGACCGTCACGCCGGGCCGCGCCACGACCGCGATCGCGCCGCTGCGCACCGCATCGGCGATGAAGTCCTCGCCATTCACCCGTGCGCCCTGAAAGGCGCCGAAGATGGTGCCGGGGGCGACCTTGCGATGGTCGATCGCGAAACCGGTGACGAGGGCGTCGCCGCCCTCGCCCGAAATGCCGTCATCCAGTTGGTTCAGTTTCATGCCATCGCCCTTATCGGCCATCGACCGGCGGCCGGGTCGGGTCCTGCCACAAGGTCGGCAGAATGTCGGACACGTCGATGTCCTTGTTCGCATCCGGCACGACGCCCAGCATCGCGCCGACCCGCGTGATCGTGCGGCCGACGACGGGCGCTGCGTTCCAGGCCGCGGTCTTCCACCCGAACGTCTCCTTCGTACCCTGTGGCGAGTCGAGCATCGCCACCACCACATAGCGCGGCTGGTCCATCGGGAAAGCCGCCGCGAAGGTGGCGACGTTGCGCGACCGGTCATAGCCGCCCGCCACCGCCGCCTCGGCCGTACCCGTCTTGCCACCCACGCGGTAGCCCGGCGCATCGCCCTTGCGACCCGTGCCGCGCATCACGATCAGGCGCAACATCTGGCGCATCTTGAAACTGGTCGCCTCGCTGATCACGCGGCGGCCCTGCGGCGCATGGCCAGGCGCGACCTTCATCAGCGTGGCCGGGCGCCAGATGCCGCCATTGACCAGCGTCGCATAGGCCGAGGCGAGATGCAGCGGCGTCACCGCGATGCCGTGCCCATAGGCGGTCGTCATCGTCGTCGTCCGCGCCCAATAGGTCGGCAGCAGCGGCCGGCCCTTTTCGCGCAGCTCGATATCGGGCTTGGTGTCGAAGCCCAGCTTCTTGAACATCGCCTGCATCCGCTGCGGCCCGATCTCGTCGGCGATGCGCGCGGTGGCGATGTTGGACGAATAGATCAGAGTCTCGGCCATGTTCAGCCAGCGCTTCGGATCGCCCGCCTCGTCATGGATGGTATAGCCGCCGACCTTGAGCGGATGGGTCGCGTCGAAGCGGCGCTGCATCGAGGTGACGACGCCATTCTCGATCGCGGTGGCCATGGTGATCGGCTTGAAGGTCGAACCCAGCTCGAACACGCTCTGCGTCGTGATGTTGCGCAGTTCCTCGGTCCCCGCCATGCCGACCCGGTTGGGGTTGAAGGTCGGCATCGACACCATCGCCACGATCTCGCCGGTATGGACGTCCAGCACGATGCCGCCACCGGCGCGCGCATGGAAGGTGTTCATCGCGCGGCCCAGCTCGCTCTCCATCGCCGCCTGGACGCGCGTGTCGATCGACAGGGCGACGGGCTGGCCCGCCTGCGCCGGGTTCAGCAGCCGTTCGTCGAGCACGCGCTCCATGCCGCTCATGCCGTGGCCATCGGTCGACAAAAAGCCCAGCGCATGCGCGGCCAGCGTCGATTGCGGATAGAGACGCTGCGTCTCGCGGTCGAAGACGATGCCCGGCTCGCCGATCGCGTTGACCTGTTCGACCAGCGTCGGGCTGGCGCGACGCTGCAGATAGACGAAATTGGCCTTGCGGGTGATCTGGTTGTAGAACCACGCCTGGTCACCCCGATCGGGCATCAGCGCGGCGAGGCGCGCGGCGATCTCCATCGGATCGCCGATCAGCTTCTTGGGGTGGACCGCGATCGTCCAGCTGTCGATGGTGCGGGCCAGCGGCGATCCGTTGCGGTCGACGATGTCGCCCCGCGCGGCCAGCGTCGCGGTGCGCTGCGCCGCATCGGCGGGCCCGGCGAAGATGGCGAGCAGGGTCAGCCGCCCGATCACGACCAGCACGGCCGCGCCGAACAGCATCATCAGCATCATCAGCCGCATATGCGTCGTCGCGACCAGCGCATGGCGCTGGCCGGCGGTACGTTGGCTGGTGGAGGGACGCGCGACGAGAACGCTCAACGCTGCCGCCGCGATTCGGACTTGGCCCCCTTCAGGATGTCACCCAGCGTCGTGTCGGACAGCAGCTGGCGGTCGAGCATCGCCACCGCCTGCGGCCGCACCTTGGCGACGGCGGCGGCGGTGCGCACCTGCGCGATCGGCGCGGGCTTGCCGACCTTGGCGGTCACGATCCGCTCGGACACGGCCTTGACCACCTGCGGCTTGGGCAGGTCGACCTTGGCCAGCTTGACGACGGGGGCGGGCGCGATCGTCTGGATGTTGGGCTGGGCGGCGGGAACGGGCAGCGGCTCGACCGGCTGCGGCTGCGAGGGGACGAGAAGGGCGGCGGTCTGGATCGCGCCGCCGGCAGGACCACGCGTCACGTCGAGCGAGGCGAGCTGCGTCTCGTCCCCGACGAACTGGCCCGCGATCGGTGCGGTCAGGGCCAGCGTGTCGCCGTTCCACTTTTCCAGTTGCGCCAGGTTGGCACGGGTGTCGAACTCGGTCTCCAGCGCGCGGATATCGCGCTCGGCGGTGCGGATGCGCGCGTTGACGTCGTCGAGCTTCTTGCGCTCCGCCGCGACCTGGAGCGAGACCAGGTAGAAGCCCAGGACGACCGCCACGCAGCTCCCGAACCACCCTATCCCCTTCAACCGATACGCCGCCGTCATACGCCCAACTCCTGAGTCAACTCGCCCCCCGGCGCCCATCCCTGCCCCGCCGACCAGGCGGGGTATTCCGTTCGCGTCGCGAAACGCAGCGTGGCCGAACGCGCGCGCGGATTGCGCGCCAGCTCGGCGGCGCCTGCCCGCACGGCCTTGCCGACCGCGGTGAAACTGGGGGCCTGCGCCGCCGCCTGCTGCGGCAGATGGCGCGACCCGCCCGGCAACTGACCGGCACGCTCGCGGAAGAAGCGCTTGACCATCCGGTCTTCCAGACTGTGGAAGGTCACGATCGCCAATCGGCCACCCGGCTTCAACGCGCGCTCGGCCGCCGCCAGCCCTTCGGCCAGTTCGTCCAGCTCGCGGTTCACATGGATGCGGATCGCCTGGAAGGTCCGCGTCGCCGGGTCCTTCTTGTCATGCGGGCGATAACCAAGCGCGCGGCGCACCACGGCGGCGAGCTCGCCGGTGCGGGTCAACGGGCGGGCCGCGACGATCGCCTGCGCCACGCGGCGCGAGCGCGGCTCCTCGCCATAATGGTAGAGGACATCGGCGATCGCGGCTTCGTCGGCGGTATTGAGGAAGTCCGCCGCCGACTCGCCCTCTTGCGCCATGCGCATGTCGAGCGGGCCATCACCCTGGAAGGAAAAGCCGCGCTCCGCCTGGTCGAGTTGCATCGAGGACACCCCGATATCCAGCACCACACCGTCAACGCGCGCGTCGAGCGCGTGATCCAGCCCGGAGAACTCGCGGTGCACCAAGGTCAGGCGCGGCTCGGCCTGAACCAGCGCCTGACCGCCCGCGATGGCATCGGGATCGCGGTCGAAGGCGATGACCTTCGCCCCCCGCCCCAGCATCGCGCGGGTATAGCCCCCCGCCCCGAACGTGCCGTCGACATGCGTCTCGCCGGGCAGGATGGCGAGCGCGTCGAGGACCTCGTCGAGCAGGACGGGGATGTGCGGGGCGTCGTTTACGGCGGGGCTCACAGCGCGATCCCCTTTTCATGGCAGTGGAAGCGCGCGGCGGAGATCATCTTGGCGGGCAGGCCCGGCGTCTCGACCAGCGTCTTGGGGTCCCAGATTTCGATATAGTCGAACGTGCCCCAGAAAAAGGCGTGCGCGGTGATGCCGGCATGGAATCGGGGAAAGCCCGGCATGATGAAACGGCCCGAACCGTCGAAGGGCACGGCTTCGCCATTCGCCAGATCGCGCTTGATATTGTAATCGATCCGGCCATCGGGACCACGCGACATCTCGGTCCGTGCGTCCAATTCCTTTTTCAGCACCGCGACATAACCCGGGTCATAAGCGATCAGACAGCGTTCGGTTTCGTGGACGGCGATGATGATGGTCCCGCCATCCTTTCCGTCGGGGCGCGGCGCGTTCTGCGCCAGGGTGGAGCGAAGGGCGTTAGGGATGGCGACGCGACCCTTGTCATCGACAAGGCCAATGCCACTTCCCTGATACAAACCTCTATCGGACACGCCAACCTCGCACATGGCGCGCACGGCCTCACTGCCTCGAACCACGACCATCGCCGCGATCCGACCATCTTTCGACAACAGTGAGCCTGCCCCTCTGTTGGGAAAGGATTTACCCTTCGCGTTAGCGGGAAGCAACGGGATTTTTGGGGATAAGCGGGGAAACGTGCCCTAATCCGGGCTATATGCGACGAACGGCTGGGCGACCAACGGGAAACGGGTTTCCCATCAGTCGCTCAAAAAGCGCGGAAATCCAGGCTTGCGGTACGGTTTCCCCGAATTTCCCCGAACCGTGCCAAGGTCATCCGAAGCGATTGCAGGCATGGTTAATTCGCATCGCGCATAGCGGCCACCGGCACGCGAATCCGAATCGTGCCCGATTCGGACCTGCCGACCGAGCGAAGCGGGACATGCGAATCCTATTGGCCTGCGGCGTCCGCCGACGGTTCCGCCGGTGTCTGGGTGTTGACCGGCGCCGGTGCGACGCCCAGTTCGGCGAGCGGTTCGTTGCTCGCGGCGCTGCTGTTGGTCGCGGCCATGTCGGCGACGACGTTGGACTGCGCGGTGCCCGCCACCGTCGCGGGCGGCTCGTCGCGGTTCAGCGAGCCCAGGATCGTACTCGCGAGCGCGATCAGCAATATCACGGCGGCCAGGCCGATCATGCCGACTTTGACACGCTGCATGATGTGATGATGGTCGGGTGACTTCATGGTATGCTGTATCACTATCGTGCGCCTGCGCCTCTGTCGACCGCCAGGCGCGAACAGCGCCCGCGCTTACAGGCCCTTTTCGGCCCGCCACGCCGGGTCGTGCAGCGTGGAGAGGTAGCGAAACCCCGTATCGCACAAAATGGTTGCGATCCGCTTATCCCGCCCCAACGACCGTGCCAGCGCCACCGCGCCCGCGACATTGATGCCCGAGGACAGGCCCAGGCACAGCCCCTCCTCGCTCAACAGCCGCTGTACCCAGTACCAGCCATCGGCGTCGGAGATGCGGAATTGCGCATCGACCGGCGCGCCGTCGAGGTTGGCGGTGATGCGCCCCTGCCCGATGCCCTCGGCCACCGAAGACCCCTCGGCCTTCAATTCGCCATGCGCGTAATAATTGTAGAGCGCCGCGCCATGCGGATCACTGAGCGCGATGACGACATTCTCGTCATGCGCCTTCAGCCCCATGCCGACGCCCGCGAAGGTGCCGCCCGTCCCCGCCGCGCAGGTGAAGCCGTCGATCCGGCCCTGCATCTGGTCCCAGATCTCCTCGGCGGTGCCCACGATATGCGCCCGGCGATTGGCGATATTGTCGAACTGGTTGGCCCAGATCGCATTCTCCGTCTCCTCGGCGATCCGGCGCGAGGTGTGAACGAAGTGACAGGGGCTGGAATAGGGCGCGGCCGGCACCAGCACCAGCTCGGCCCCCAGCGCGCGCAACGTGTCCATCTTCTCGCGGCTCTGTGTTTCGGGCATCACGATGATCGTGCGATAGCCCTTGGCGTTGGCGACCAGCGCCAGCCCGATGCCGGTATTGCCCGCCGTCCCCTCGACGATCGTACCGCCGGGGCGAAGCGCGCCTCGTGCTTCGGCATCCTCGACGATGAACAGCGCGGCACGGTCCTTCACACTCGCCCCCGGATTGGCGAATTCGCACTTGCCGAAAATATCGCATCCGGTGGCCTCGCTCGGCCCTTTCAACCGGACGAGCGGGGTGTTGCCGATCAGGGCCAGGGTATCGGGGGTCGCATCCATGATCGCTAGATGGCCCCTGCCCCGGGCCACGGCAAGCAAAGCCTTGCTTGCCCGCCCCCAAGCGCGGTCATCGCCCCTGCGGCGAGGCCCACCCGATCAACTGCGTGAGCGCTATCGCATCTATCGACTTGACGCATGGTTGTTGCATTTGCGAAGCACCGCCCCGCTATGAAGAGCCCCCTCTCCCTCATTGTCGCCGCACCGCTGCTCGCCCTGGCAGCGTGCAATTCCCAGCCCAGCCAGCCCGAGGTCGTGGACACCAATCCCGATCCGATGGCCAACGTCCTCGCCAATCGCGCGCCGGTCGAACTGCCGCCCGCGATCAAGGCCGACAAGACCTTCCGCTGCAAGGACCAGAGCCTGGCCTTCGTCACCTTCTTCCAGGGCGACAAGCAGGCCAATGTCCGCCTGAAGCAGGGCGACACCCCGGTGAAGCTGACCGCGCCGGCCGCCGGCGAGCCGCTGACCGCCGAGGGCGGTTGGAAGATGACGGGTGACGAGAAGAACATCACCCTGACCACCCCGAACAAGGCCGCGCAGACCTGCCACGTCTGAGGCCATAATGCCCCATGCGTTCGAATATCGGACGATAGGGACTTGATCGAAAACCGGCCGGCGGGGATATCTCCGCTGGCCTTTTTCTTGTGAGGCAAAGCCGGGAGGTCGAAGAACCGCGTGGCCGCGATCGCGATTTACAGTCTGAAGGGGGGCGTGGGAAAGACCAGCATGGCGGTCAATCTCGCCTGGTGCGCGGCAAGTCTTTGTGCGCGGCGCACTTTGTTATGGGACCTCGATCCCCAGGCCGCCTCGACCTGGCTGCTCGGCGGGCCGGCGCGCGGTGATCAGGCACAGGCCATCTTCTCCCGCGACATCGCCGTCGACCGGCTGGTGCGCAAGACCGACATCGCCCGCCTGTCGCTGATCGGGGCCGATGATTCGCTGCGCGGCCTGGATTTCCTGTTCCACGCGCTCGACAAGAAGAAGCGGCTCGACAAGCTGATCGACGGGCTGGACGATTATGACCGCGTCATTCTCGACTGCCCGCCCGGCCTGACCGAGACGACCGAGCAGGTGCTGCGCGCCGCCGACCTGATCGTGGTGCCGGTCGTTCCTTCCGCGCTCGCCACCCGCGCGCTGGAGGTGGTCGATGCGCATGTCCGCGGCCGGGTGCCGCTGCTGCCCGTCCATGTCATGGTCGACCGCCGGCGCAAGCTCCATGCCGAGGCGGTCGCCGCCCAGCCCGACTGGCCCGTCATCCCGATGGCGAGCGTGGTCGAGGCGATGGGCGAGCACCGCGCCCCCGTCGGCGCCTTCGCCCCCCGCAGCGCGGCGGCGCAGGCCTATAGCGATTTGTGGCGCACCGTCGAACGGCGGCTGACGAACAGATGAGCACCGGGGCCATCGAACGCCTGACCCCGCACCTCGTCCTGGGGGCCTATGCGGTCGGCGTGTTCCCGATGGCCGACACGCGCGACACCGATCACGTCTATTGGGTGGAGCCGCGCAAGCGCGCCGTCCTGCCGCTCGACGGGTTTCATCTGTCGCGCTCGCTACGCAAGACGGTTGCCGCCGACCGGTTCCGCGTGACCGCCGACACGGCGTTCGAATCGATCATCCGGCTATGCGCCGAAAGCGTCGCCGACCGGCCGGAGACCTGGATCAACTACGCCATCGAGCGGGTGTTTATCGACCTGTTCGACATGGGCTTTGCCCATTCGATCGAATGTTGGGACGGCGACGAGCTGGTCGGCGGCCTCTATGGCCTCAGTCTGGGCCGCGCCTTTTTCGGCGAATCGATGGTCAGCCGCCGCACCGATGCATCCAAGGTGGCGATGGTCTGGCTGGTCGCGCGGCTGCGCGCGGGCGGCTATAACCTGCTCGATTGCCAGTTCCAGACGCCGCACCTCGCCACCATGGGCGCGGTCGAGATCGGGCGCGACGATTATGTCGCGCTGCTGTCCGATGCGTTGGCGGGCGTGGTCGGCCCCGGCACGTCCGCCGCCGGTGCCTCGGCCCCCGGCGATTTCGGCGCGCTCGACCGCCTGGGCGCAGGCCCCGGCACTGCAGCCGGCACCGTGTCGGGACCGGTTTCGGGCCAGGACATCGTGCAGCTCTTGGCCCAGACGTCATAGACCGGATGCTGGACGACGTTCAGCGCCGGCCGTTCCTTGAACACCCAGCCTGAAAAGACACGCCGCCACTTCTGGTCCGCGCCATGCACGTCCAGCTGGACGAAGGCGCCGGTCAACTGCTCGGCTTCCCAGGACGCGGTCTTTTCGCAGGCGCGCAAGCGGACGATCGCGTCGCCGACCCGCACCGCCTGGCCGGGCTTGAGCGTCAGGTCGCGCGAAACGCCGTTACGCTTGTTGAGCAGGCCGACCACCGCCACCCGCTCCGCCATCGGCGTGCCACCAGTCGGCAGGCCCGCCTGGCCCGCATCGACCGATTCGATACCCGACGCGCCGCCGGGGCGATCGGGCAGGATCTGGCTGACAGTCGATTCGTCGCCACGCGCCGCGCGATCATCGGTCAGCGCCTGATAGCCGAACCAGCCACCGGCCCCGAGCGCGGCGGCCAGCACCACGCCGGCCAGCCAGCGGGTCTTGTTCACCCCTCGGGCGTCCAGGCTTCATAGTCGCCGGTCGCGGCGGCACGCTGGCCACCCTTTTCCAGCGCGCCTGACGGACGATAGGCGAGCGCGGTGCCCGTCATGTTGGGGATGGCCGGCTTCTGCCAGGCGCGACGCGGCGGCAGCGAACGGTCGGGCACGTCCTCGACCTGATGATGCAGCCAGCTGAACCATTCCGCCGGCACGCGGCTGGCATCGTTCGAGCCCTTGTAGATGACCCAGCGGCGCGGACGCCCGGCGGTGTCGCTGCCGCCCTCGTAATAGACGTTGCCGTGCGCATCCTCGCCCACCTGCGCCTTGCCGCGCAGACCGAACCAGGTGCCGATGGTGGCGCCGTTCCACCAGGTGAAGGGATTGAGGTTGATGCCCATGACGCGCCGTGTAGCCCGGCTCTCGCCAGCCTTCAACCGCGTTCCGCGTCGCGCGGCCAGGAGACGGTGTCCCCTTCCGAAATGCCGAGCTCGGCCGAACGTCCGCCGACCAGCTCCAGCACGGCCGCGACCGGTTCGCCCGAGGGGACCGGCGCCTCGCTGAACGGCACGGTGTTTTCCGCGATGCGCGCGATCGTGCCGTCAGCGCGGATGAAGAGGATGTCGAGCGCGGTCGGCGTGTTCTTCATCCAGAAGGACGCCGCGCGCGGCGCGGTGCCATCGGGCGGATAGGGTGCGAACAACATGCCGCCATCGGGCATCAGGTCGGTGCGGTACATCAGCCCCTGCGCCTGCTCGCCAGCGGTCCTGGCCCGCTCCACCTGGAAGACATGCGCCCCTTGTGCGGTGCGGATCGTCACCGGAATAGTCGCGGCCTTGCGCGCCTCGGCGCTCCCGGCCTCCTGCGTGGCGGCGCCGGAGCATCCCGCCAGCGCGATCGCGATGGCCAGCGCCGCGCATGCCCCAGGGCGAATCATGCCCCCCCTCGCGCCGTCACCGCCACCGCCAGCGGCCCCTTCGGCCCCTCGACGATCCGCGCCGTCAGCGGCTGGCCGGGTTCGACCTCGACGATGCCGCCGCGCCGCAGCGTTTCCATATGGACGAAGATGTCCGCCCCGTCGCTGTCGCGCAGCAGGAAGCCATAGCCCTTCAGCCGGTTGAACCACTTGACCGCCACCCCCTCGGCCTCGCCCGCCTGGTCGACCAGCGCGATGGGGTCGATCCGGTCGGGCGAGCGCGGCCGCTTGGGCTGTTCGGGCACCGCATGGGTCAGGTCGATCGAGACGACTTCGCGCGCCTGATAGCCACGCCCGCGTTCGACCGCGATCATCTCCACCCGCGCGCCCTCGGGCAGACTGCGCCGGCCATGCGCCTGCAGCGTGGTGAAGTGCAGCAGCACATCCCCATAGGTCAGGTCGTCCGCGACCGCGAAGCCGAAGCCCCGCGTCACATCGAACCATTTGACGACCCCCGCCAGCCTTACGGCGTTATCCGCCGTCTCGCCTTCGAAGCCGCCTCCTTCATTCGGCGTATCTTCCAGCATCTCATGCACCCTTGAAGGCTATTGCTAGCATCATTGCTCGCAGTCGCAACGTAAGGCGGCGCATTTTTCCTGGTCCGATCTGGGACCGATGCCAGAAATTCGTTTGTTTTTCCGTCAGCCCTCGTCGTCGTCCAGCATTTCGCCCGGCGCCGTCGACACGATGCGGCGCGCCAGGGCCATGTCGTGGCCCGCCCGCATCATCGCCGCGAACTGCTTTTCCCGCACGACGCGGTCGGTCTCGCCATCCCCGAACGGCCCGATTCGCCGCCGCCGGGCAAAGGCCAGCGCGGCATCGCGCGCCGCCTCGGCGACCTGGGGCGCGACCGCCTCGCTATCCTCGTCCCCGATCCGCGCCGCATGCAGCGCCTGACGCACCCGGCGCGCGCCCATACCGCGCCGGGCAAGCGCGGCGGCCTTCGCCTCGGCATAGGCGCGGTCGTCAATATAGCGCAATTCCACCATCTTCGCCGCCAGCCCTTGCGGGTCGGGTGCGCCCTCCCCCGCCCAGCCGCGCTCGCGCAGCTTGCGGCGCAGATAGTCGATCAGCTTGCCCTCGGTGGTCGCGAACCGCTCGACATAGCGCAGCGCCAAGCGCTCCAGCAGGGCGGGGTCGAGGGGTTTGGGCGGGCGACGTTCGGCGGACACGCCTTGTTTGTGCCACAGTGACCACGGATTTAGAACGCGGGAAGCCGCTATTTGTCGGCAAATACGGATTCGCGCGTCCCGTCGATCGGTGGGCGCGGCGCAAAAGCATAAGGAACGAAGGCAGGGCCATGACGATCGAGCACCATCAGGACGACGCGCGCGCCATCATCGCGACGCCGACCGAAGATGCGCTGCCGCGCCGCTTCGCCGACTTCGCGACGCTGGGCGAGGCGCTGGACTATGCCGCCTCGGGCTCGCGCGGGCTGAACTTCCATGACGCGCGCGGCACACTGACCCGCCCCTACCCTTTCCGCGAACTGCGCGAGGACGCGTTGGCCTGCGCCCGTCGCCTGATCGCCAGCGGCATCCGGCCCGAAGAGCGCATCGCGCTGGTCGCCGAGACGGGGCCGGAATTCGCCGCCTTGTTCTTCGGCGTGGTCTATGCCGGTGCCTGGCCGGTGCCGTTGCCGCTGCCGACCTCGTTCGGCGGGCGTGACAGCTATATCGAACAGCTGCGTGTCCAGCTCGCCAGCTGCGACCCCAAGATGCTGATCTTCCCGCCCGAACTGGCGCAGATGGCCGGTGCCGCCGCCGAGGCCGCGGGCGTCGAGGGGATCGACTGGGACAGCTTCGCCAAGCGAGAGGCGCCAGAGGCGACGCTGCCCGAGGCCAAGTCGGACGCGATCGCCTATCTGCAATATTCCAGCGGCTCGACCCGTTTCCCGCATGGCGTGGCGATCACCCACCATGCGCTGCTTAACAATCTGGCCGCGCACAGCCATGGCATGAAGATCCAGGAGAGCGACCGCTGCATCTCTTGGCTGCCCTGGTATCATGACATGGGTCTGGTCGGCTGCTTCCTGTCGCCGATCGCCAATCAGGTTTCGACCGATTACCTAAAGACCGAGGATTTCGCGCGCCGTCCGCTCGCGTGGCTGGACATGATCAGCCGCAATCCGGGCACTTCGGTCAGCTATTCGCCGACGTTCGGCTATGACATCTGCGCGCGCCGCATCTCGTCGCAGACCAAGGCGTCGGATCGCTTCGACCTGTCGCGCTGGCGCATCGCGGGCAATGGCGCGGACATGATCCGTCCCGACGTGATGCAGAGCTTCGTCGACGCCTTTGCCGATGCGGGCTTCCCCGCCACCGCCTTCCTGCCCTCCTACGGGCTGGCCGAGGCAACGCTGGCCGTGTCGATCATGCCCCCGGGCGAGGGCATCCGCGTCGAACTGGTCGAAGAAACCCAGTTGTCGGGCGGCGCGCAGGGCACCGATCGCCCGCAGCGCTTCCGCGCCATCGTCAATTGCGGCAAGCCCGCGCGCGACATGGTGATCGAGATCCGCGAGGAGGACGGCACCCCCCTGCCCGACGGCGCGATCGGCAAGGTCTGGTGCAAGGGGCCGTCGGTCATGGTCGGATATTTCCGCGACCAGGCCGCGACCGATGCCTGCCTGGTCGATGGCTGGCTGGACACCGGCGACATGGGCTACATGTCCAAGGGCTATATCTACATCGTCGGTCGCGCCAAGGACATGATCATCGTCAACGGCCGCAACCACTGGCCGCAGGACATCGAATGGGCGGTCGAGCAGCTGCCGGG
>NZ_JBNNOB010000042.1:0-26527 GCF_050274375.1 Sphingomonas sp. NPDC019816 | reverse complement strand
TGTTCCAAGGTGCCCGACATCCACGACATCGGCCTGATGGAGGACCGCGCGACGCTGCGCATATCGGCGCAGCACATGGCCAATTGGCTGCTGCACGGCGTGGTCACGTCGGAGCAGATCGACCAGGCGCTCCTGCGCATGGCGGAAAAGGTCGATGCCCAGAATGCGGGCGACCCCGGTTATCGCCCGATGCTCGGTGAAGGTCGCGACGGCCTGGCCTTCCAGGCGGCCCGTGCGTTGATCTTCGAGGGGGCCGTGCAGCCCAATGGCTATACGGAACCGCTGCTCCACCGTTATCGTCAGCGGGCCAAGACCGAAGGATAGGATACCGCACGATGCCGCTCTACGCCCTGGACGATCGCCGCCCCAGCCTGCACCCCAGCGCATGGGTGGCACCGTCCGCCGACGTGATCGGTGCGGCTGTGCTGGAGGAAGCGGCGAGCCTGTGGTTCGGCGCCGTGGTGCGCGCCGACAACACGCCGGTACGGATTGGCGCGCGAAGCAATGTGCAGGACGGTGCGGTGCTCCATTCCGATCCGGGAAGCCCGCTGACGATCGGTGCCGACTGCACCGTCGGTCACCGCGCCGTCCTGCATGGCTGCACGGTCGAGGATGGCTGTCTGATCGGGATGGGTGCGACGATCCTGAACGATGCGGTCATCGGCGCGGGCTCGCTGGTCGGCGCCGGCGCGCTGGTGACCGAGGGCAAGACATTCCCACCCGCCAGCCTGATCGTCGGCGTACCGGCAAAGGCGATCCGCACGCTGGGCGCGGACGATCTGACCAGACTGCGCGCCTCGGCGCTGGGCTATGCCGATCGCGCCCCCCGTTATGCCGACACGTTGCGGCGCCTGGACGAGGATCGGGCCGGAACGGCCGTTGACGTCGGCGACGCACCTGCCTAGCCAGAGGATGTGACGCCGCCCACCATCCTGATCGTCGAGGACGATCCCGCCCTTCGCACCCTGACCGCTCGTGCGCTTCAAGAAAACGGATTCGCAGTCAAGCTCGCCAACGCCGCACCCGAAATGTGGCAGGCGCTGGAGGTCGGACAGATCGACCTGATCCTGCTCGACATCATGTTGCCCGGCACCAGCGGCATCGATCTGTGCCGCCAGGTGCGGCAGAAGAGCCCGGTGCCGATCATCTTCATCAGCGCCAAGGGCAGCGAGGTCGATCGCGTCGTCGGACTGGAATTGGGGGCCGACGATTATCTGGCCAAGCCGTTCGGAACCCGCGAACTCGTGGCGCGCATCCGGGCGGTGCTGCGCCGGGGCGGGCTGGAAAAGGCACCCGGTGAGCGAGAGGCGGGTATCTTGGGCTTTGACGGCTGGACGGCCAATCTGCCCCGCCGCGAGTTAATGTCGCCGTCCGGCGCGCAGGTCGAGCTGACGGGTGCGGAGTTCGATCTGCTCGTTGCCTTTCTCGACAATGCGCAGCGCGTCGTGGCCCGCGAGCGACTGATCGAGCTGTCGCGGGCGCGGATCGGCGACAGTTCGGATCGCAGCATCGACGTGCTGGTCAGCCGATTGCGTCGAAAGCTGTCGGGGGCGGGGGGTGCCGCGCCGATCGTGACGGTACGCGGTGTCGGCTATATGCTGAACGTGCCGGTCGAACGCCGGTGATCCGCCCCTCGGTCGGCCTGCTCGGTCGGATCGTCGTGATCCTCCTGCTGGCGGTGACGATCGAATTCGCGATTTCGACCTATCTGTACGAACGGGCGAGCCATGTCTCGGTGCGGGATGACGAGGCCCGAAGGCTGGCCGAGCATCTGATCGTCGCCCGCCGCATCCTGAACGAGCGCCCGCCCGCCGAGCGGGCGGAAGTGGCGGAGGAGTTGACCACCGACCGCTATATCGTCAGCTGGTCGGCGGAAGCGCCGCCACGGCCGACCATTGCGCCGGCCATGGACGGCATGCGTCGCCAGATCGTCGACTGGGAGCCCTCGCTTGCTGCCACCGACATTCATTTGCGGCTGACATCGCCGGGCCGGACATCGGTCGTCATGGGCGACCTTCGGCTGGAGGACGGCTCCATCCTGACCTTTCGGATGCGGGAGGGGGTGCGGACGCTCGATCTGGCGTTCGGGCGCGTCCTTCTCGCACTGATCCCCGCCATTGCGCTGGTACTTCTTAGCGGGGCATTGATCGGCCGCATCCTCAATCCCTTGCGCATGCTGGCGCGCGCGGCCGATACGCTGGGTCGTGGGCAGGGGGGGCAGGGGGCCCTGATCGTGCCCGAACGTGGGCCCGGCGAGGTTCGCCATGTGACGCGCGCCTTCAATCGGATGCAGGCGCGGATCGGGCGGCTGATCGACGAACAGACACGCGCGCTCGCCGCCGTCGGACACGACCTGCGCACGCCACTGGCGCGTCTTCGGCTTCGCGCCGACGCGATTTCGGACGACGAGGTTCGCGAGTCGATCGGGAATGACATCGAAGAGATGGAGGCGATGGTCGGCTCGCTGCTCGCCTTTCTGGGCGGCGAGGGCGATGTCGAACAGCCCGAATTGACCGACCTTGCCATCCTGTGCGCCAATCTGGCTGACGATGCGGCGGATCATGGCCGCGACGTCCGCTATGTCGGGCCGGACCATTTCGACTGCCGGGTGCGCCGGTTCGGGATGAAGCGCGCGCTCACCAATCTGGTGGAGAATGCGCTCCATTATGGCGAGCATGCGACGATCACGTTGACGGCGCATGACGCGGCGGGGGTGCGGGTGCGTGTGGAGGATGACGGGCCCGGCATCCCGGAGGATTCGCTCGAACTGGTCCTGGAGCCTTTCGTGCGGCTCGACGTCGCGCGGCGTCGCGATACGGTCGGCTTCGGCCTGGGCTTGTCGATCGTATCGCGCGTGGTGGCGGCGGAAGGCGGCGAATTCATCCTGGCCAACCGGCTCGAAGGCGGACTGTGCGCCGAAATCCATCTGCCCAACTGTCGGACATAATTTGTCACGCACTCGCTGCACGGCAGCAAAGTTGACCCCGTATATCATTGAACGAGACGGAAGGACGTCCCACGCGATCATCGACCCCGCGTCGTGATCGCGGGATGTCCCGCCACGAAGTTTTCAATGCCGATGCCGTACAGCGTGTCTATGCGGCCGAGATCATGCGGGAGATTGACCGATGACCATGGATTTCGATTTGTCCGCTCTCGAGTTGCAGGGCGCCCTGCTCGTGCTGGCGGTGATCATCACCTTCGCCGCGATCGAGGGCTGGAAGGCCCGCTAACCCGTTTCGTACGAGGTTCCGCTGCCGACCCCCTCCGGCATGAACCTCATCGAAGGGAGCAGGTGGCCCGGCGTCAGAGCTGGGTCACCTGTTCCGACATCGCAAGACGCCCGCGCACCGCGGCGACCAGCTGTGCCGCCGAATGGGGCTTGGTCAACAGCGCGGCATCGACCTCAGCCGCATCCGCCGCCATTCCGCCATCGCCGGTTGCGAACACGATCGACAGGGTCGGCCGCAACTGCCGCGCCCGCTTGGCGAGCTCGATCCCCGATTCGCCCGGCAGATTGATGTCGGTCACCAGCACGTCGATCTGCGCGGTCTGAAGCGCGGTCATGGCTTCCTCCGCCGTCACCGCATGGACCACGACGAACCCCGAATCCTGCAAGGTTTCCGCCGTATTGGCGCGGATCAGATCGTCATCCTCGACCAGCAGGATGGTGCGCCCGTCCTGCAACGGCTGCGCGGCATGAACCGACTCGGCTTGCGCGGGTGGCGGCGCCACCATGGCCTCACCGGCCGACATCCGCCGCTGCCGTTGATTGGCGAGCACATGCCGGAACTTCCGGGCCAGCGCTTCGCGGGTATAGGGCTTGGACAACAGCTCGACACCCTTGTCGAGGCGCCCGCCATGGACGATCGAATTTTCGGTATATCCCGAGGTGAAGAGGACGGCGATCTCGGGCAGACGTTCGCGCGCCTTGCGTGCCAGTTCGGGGCTTTTCAGCGTGCCCGGCATGACGACATCGGTGAACAGCATGTCGATCGGAATGCCGCTTTCGATGACGTTAAGGGCGCTTTGCGCATCGACCGCCTTCAACACGCGGTACCCCAGATCGGACAGCAGCTCGACCACCGTCGCGCGCACCTCGGCGTCGTCCTCGACGACCAGAACGGTTTCGGTGCCACCGGAAATGGGGCCGGTATCGATCGCCACCTCGACATCCTCCGCCTCCAGGGCGCGGGGCAGATACAGCTTGATCGTCGTGCCGTGATCGACCTCGGAATAGATCTTCACATGGCCGCCCGACTGCTTGACGAAGCCATAGACCATCGAGAGGCCGAGACCCGATCCCTTGCCCTCGCTCTTGGTCGAGAAGAAGGGTTCGAACACCTTTTCGATGATCTGCGGCGTCATCCCGCAACCGGTGTCGGACACCGCGAGCATGACATATTGGCCCGGCGCCACCTCTTCATGGGTGCGCGCATAGTCATCGTCGAGATGCGCGTTGGCCAATTCGATGGTCAGCTTGCCTTGGCCGTTCATCGCGTCGCGCGCATTGATCGCCAGATTCAGCAGCGCATTCTCGATCTGCGCGGGGTCGATGAAGGTGTTCCAGAGGCCGCCGCCGACGACCGTCTCGATCTCGACGCCTTCGCCGATCGCACGGCGCAGCATGTCGTCCATGCCCTGCACGAAGCGGGTGACGTTGACGACCTTGGGCTCCAACGCCTGGCGCCGGCCGAAGGCGAGCAGCTGTGAGGCCAGCTTCGACCCCCGCGACACGCCGGCCATCGCGTTGGCGACCCGCTGTTCGGCGCGCGCGTTGCCCGCAACATCCTTGCCCAGCAACTGGAGATTGCCCGACACGACCTGAAGCAGATTGTTGAAGTCATGCGCGACGCCGCCGGTCAGCTTGCCGATCGTCTCCATCTTCTGCGCTTGGGCCAGCGCCCGTTCGGCCTGACGGCGCTCCCCGATCTCCTCGATGACGCGGTTTTCGAGCGTCTCGTTCAGCTGGCGCAGCTGCGCCTCGGCGCGTTCGCGGTGACGGACTTGGCGCGCCAGCACATCGGCCTGATCGCGCAGCGCCTGCTCGGCCGCGCGCTGTTCGGTGATGTCGGTGTGGACGCCGACCCACTCGATCAGCGTGCCTTCGGCGTCCATGATTGGCAAGGCGCGGATGGCGAAGGTCCGCCATTCGCCGTCATGCCGGCGCACGCGGTGTTCGTGGACGAACATCGACTTGCTGGACACGGCGGCATTCCAGGCGATGACGGACTGCGCCGCGTCGTCGGGATGCACGGCGGACGTCCAGCCGAAACCTTGATATTCCTCGATCGACTGACCGGTGATCGCGGCCCATCCGGGCTGCTCGCCGACCATCCGCCCGTCGGCGCTGTTGGTCCACAGCACGCCATGCACCGCATCCATCGCGGCGCGGAAACGGCGGTTGCTTCGCTCCACCGCCTCGGCATGCCGCATGCGCTCGTCCACATCGAACACCAGGATATGGAACCCGATGACCGCGCCATCGGCATCGCGACGCGGGATATAGCGGGTTTCGGCGCGACGATGGCTGCCGTCACGATGCTGCAGGCGAACATCGGCGACCACCGTCTCGCCAGCCAGCGCCCGCGCGACCAGCGGCTGCCGCTCGGCATAGTCGGCTTCGGTCAGCACGTCGCTGATCCGCGTGCCGATCATCGCCTGCGGATCGATGCCCAGGAATTCGCGGTAATAGTCGTTGGCGAAGCGATACCGCTCGTCACGATCGACAAAGGCGACCAGCACGGGCAACGAGTCGGTGATGATGCGCAACTCGGCTTCGCTTTCCGCCAACCGGCGCTCGGCCGCGACCCGACCCGTATTCTCGATCACGGTGCACATGACACCGCCGACCTCGCCACGGTCGCAATAGATGGGCGTGTAATAGAGATCGAACACGACCTCTTCCCGCACGCCGTCACGGGTCACGGTCAGGACCTGATCCTCGTACGCACTGTCCTTGCCCGCAAAGCCGTGTTCTAGGATCGTGCGGTTCCAATCCCAGATCTCCGGCCAGATATCGGGGACCGTGCCGCCGAAGGCCGCCGGGTGGCGGGCGCCGGCGATTGCGCGATAGGCGTCGTTGTAGACCATGACATGGTCGTGACCCCACATCAGCACCTTGGCGATCGGCGAGTGGACGATGTTGGCGACCGTGGTGCGCAGCGCGGCGGGCCAGTCCTCCAGACGGCCGAGCGAGGTCCGGCTCCAGTCGAACTCACGCACCCGTCGACCACATTCGCCGCCGCCGACCAGCCAGTCGCCCACGGATGGCGGCGCCGATTCCTCGCGCAGCTGCTCCAGAGCCGCAACGAGCAGCGCCTTTTCGTCGGGGTAGCGGCCGTCTTCCAGGGCCTGGGCGACATATCGGTCGAGCTGCGCCGGGAGCGACAGCATTCGCGACAGGGAGTTGGTCATGGGTTGACGCATGGGTAAGCTATACCATCAAGTCAATTGTTCAATCGTTGACACGCCTTAATATCCCGTGGATTTCCGCGCGTTCATCACGTCGCATCCGCGTCGGGGCGGGGATGATGCGGCTCCAGGATCAGTGTCTGCCCCTCGACGCGCCAGCTTTTCAGACGCGACAGGAAGTTCATGCCCAGCACATCGGTATCACCGAAGGCCGGGGAGACGACGACCGGCAGGTCGCCGGCACGTATCGTTCCCAGCCTCAGAGTCTCGACCTTGGCGGTCTGCGCCTGGATCATGCCGTTGGCGGTGTTCAGAACCACCGGAAAGACGGGCACGCGCGGCTGCAACCCGGCGGCGCGCGCGCTGGACACCGACAGCGCCGTCAGCGTCGCCCCGCTGTCGATCAGCATCCGCCGGCTGACACCGTTGACCGAGGCTCGCGCCCAGAAATGACCATCGGGCGACATGCGGATACGCACGGTGTCGCCGACCACCGTCTGATCCTGCAAGTTCAGCATTTGCATGGCGCGCTGGATATAGGGGTCGAACTGCTCGCGCTGATGGACGAGGCTTAACACCAGCCCGCCAAGCAACAGCCAGCTGACGATACTGATCGCCACGCGCAGGATCGGCACCCGGCGTGCGATCAGCCCGGCGACCACCACGGCGCCGACGATGACGAGTACGGACGTCGGAAGGCCCGAACCGGCGGACATGGCGATACCATCCTTTCGATCTGCTCGGGGTAGAGCTTCAACGACAGAACGTTATTCCCCTCGACATGTACGCGTGCTGACCGGGCTATCAGGCTTGCTCGGTCTCGCCCACTTCGGCGGCGGAGAATTTGCGGCCGCCATACCAGCGACGGAAGCTGCCATCGGGCTGACGAAAATAGCGATTGCCGTCATGAAGAACAGGTGCGCCCAGCGATCGATAGGCCGCCCAGATGCCATAGACCATGGCGATGATCGCCAGGACCTTGATCCACTCCATCGACTCGTCCCTTTTTCTGTTATTCGACGAGGCTCGCGATAATCATGGTGGAGATCAAGCAAATAACATGCTGCGCCGCGACGCAATTCACGCCTGATCTTGCTGCGTTGCGATATGATCTATGGGGAAGGGGCGGCTTAGCCAAGGCGACTGCCTCCAGCCGAACCGGCGTGGACGGTCCGCCGCGCGGGTGATGCCGATACGGGGACCGGTGACGATCGGCGGCGCGCTCGCACCCGCCGCCAGCAGGAACGGTGGCGAGGAAAGCGATGCGCCGTCCAGCGCCAGGTCGATGCCCAGCGCGGCGCACAGCCGCCCCGGCCCGGCGCACAGATCGCGGTCGCGCATGGTGATACCACGCCGGGCGCGTATCCGTTCGATGCCATGCTGTGGTTCGATCGCGCGGATCAGGACCGCGCTGCCGGGCGTCCCGCACACGATATTCAGGCAATAGTGCAGGCCGTAGATGCGGTAGACATAGGCGTGGCCGGCCGGCCCGAACATGGCGGCATTGCGCGGCGTCCGGCCGGCAAAGCTGTGCGATGCGGGATCGGCGACGTCATAAGCCTCGGTCTCGACGACGACGCCGCCGACCCCGTCCACTAGCAAGGTCGCGCCAATCAGGGCCTGCGCCACCCGGTCCACGTCCTGCGCGTAGAAGTCGGGCGGCAATGGCGTCATGCCGCCGAATCGACGCGGTACCAGACGCTGCGATCGTCGAGCAGTTCGGCGACGGACAGAGGGCCATCGTCCATGACCACTTGCGTGTCACGCCAATCGACCCGGCCCTGTTCGTCCATCAGCGGCCACAGGCGAAGCCCGACGATGCAGATCAACGTGGCATCGCCGTGGCTCCGGCGAAAGGCCAGCACGCGGTCCTTGGCATATCCGGTGACTGACAGCGGTTGGTAATTGCCCTTCGTGAACAGGTCGGGATGCTCGCGCCGTGCCGCCAGCAGATCCGCGAGCAGCGCGATCTTGGGATGGCTCCGTTCGGACAGCGCCGCCTCGCGCGCGGCATAGTCCACTGGCCGGCGATTGTCGGGGTCGACCAGGCTCAGGTCTTCAAGCTCGGTACCCTGATAGCAATCGGGGATACCCGGCACCATGTACCGCAGCGCCATTTGCGCCAGGCTGTTGGCGGTGGCGGCAGGCTCCATGGCCCCGAGCAGCGCGATCAGGTGGTTGCGAAACGCTTGTCCTTCCGATCCGACGATCAACGACTTCGCCAATGCGTTGCAGCGGTCCTCATAGTCGGTGTCGGGGTTTTCCCATGAGGAGCGCAGCTTGCCTTCCCGCAGCGCCTTTTCCTGCCAAGCGGCGACGCGAGGTACGAACGCCTCCGCCTGATCCTCGCCCGGCCAGGCGCCCACCAGCGTCTGTACCAGCATGTACCAATCGGCCGGTTCGACACCCTCGGACAGGGCCAGCGTGTCCGCGCGGCAACGCTCGATAAAGGCGCGCCACTGATCGGGCATCGCGCTGATGACCGCGAGCCGGGCGCGGACATCCTCGCCGCGTTTGTGATCATGCGTCGCGGTGGTCAGCATCGCGCGGGGAAAGCGCTCGGCCCGGCCGCGCATGCGATCATGGAACTCGGCGATGGGCAGGCTCATGCGCCCGGCATCGAACCCGACATCATTGCGCGACAGCAGCACGCCGTGACGATAGAAAGCGGTGTCCTCGACCGCCTTGGCGGCAATCGGTGCCGACAATTGCTGAAAGCGCCGAACCGCCTCAGCAAGCGACGCGCGCTCGCCGGGGCCGTCACCGGCCAACCATGCCAAGATGCGGTCGACGACGAACGCCTCGCCGGGCGGGATGAAGCGCTCGACCCGCGCACGGGCCTGCGCACGGATGGCCTCATCCGTCTCGGGAGCGTCGGGGCCGTATGTGCGATAGACCGGAAATACCCAGAGCAGGCGCTCGATCGCCCGGCGCAGCATCGGGGTCGTGATCGCCCCCGACAGTTCGGGTGCGCCGGCGGTCAACGCGGCGAAGGCGTCGACACATTGATTGAGTTGCCCCGCGAATTGCCAGGCGAGGAGATCCTGCCGGGCCTGCAATTCCTCCGGCGCGAAATCGGCGGAACGCCCGCTCAGTTGCGCCCAAAGGTCGGCCAGTGGCCGCTTGCCTTCGGGAGCATGGAGCAGCGCCGAAACCTCTTCCATGAAGTCATAGCCGCTGGTGCCATCGACACCCCAATCGGTGCCCATCGGCTCATCGGCGGCGAGGATCTTCTCCACGACGATATAGGCGCGGTTGCCATCGTCGCGTGGGATAGCGTCGAACCGGTCGCGCAGCTTGCGGCAATAGCCGATCGGATCGGTCAGCCCATCGACATGATCGATGCGAACGCCGTCGATCAACCCATCGGCATAAAGGCGGAAGTAGAGCGCATGGGTTTCCTCGAAAACGACATCGTCCTCGACCCGCAGGCCCGCCAGATCGTTGATGGTGAAGAACCGACGCCAGTTGAGTTCGTCATTGGAGACCCGCCACGACGCCAGCCGGTAATGCTGCCGATCGAGCAGCTCGGCGAGGGGCAGGGCGTCGGCCTCGGCTTGATCCTCATCGCGGATCGGCAGGCGATGCTCGCCATAGGCGACGATTTCGGCAACGCCATCGCTCCGCTCAACTGCGACCTGCCCCTCGGCGATCGTCTTGGGCAGCGTATCGCCAAGGATCGGCAGTACGAGCTTGCGGGACCAGTCGATGTCGAAGAACCGCGCGTAGCGGCTGGCCGGACCATGCGCCAACACGTCGTTCCACCAGTGATTGCCGCCACCGGCGACGCCCATATGATTGGGTACGATGTCGATAATGACGCCCATGCCCCGTTCGCGCGCAGCCTCGGCCAGCGCGCGGAAGGCCTCCTCGCCCCCCAGTTCGGGATTGATCCGTGTCGGGTCGATCACGTCATAACCATGGGTAGATCCCGCCGCCGCCACGGTGATCGGCGAGGCATAGACATGGCTGATCCCCAGTCGATCGAGATAGGGCAGCAGCGCCTGCGCGCGGGCGAAGGGAAAATCCTTGTGAAACTGAAAGCGGTAGGTGGCGCGCGGCGTCATGGACGGCGTCCTTCGATAAGGGTCAGCGGGCGTTGAGTGTCGCGAGACGGGCGGCGACGGTCGGATCGGCGAATGCGGTCTCCAGCCTGTCGGGCAGGCGTCGGCGCCAGTTGGGATGCTCGTCGATCGTGCCCGGAAGATTAGGCTGTTCGGTCAGGCCGAGCAGATCCTCGACCGGCACGATCGCAAGCGGGCAGGGGGTGGACGCGACGGCCGCGACGGCGGCGTCGACCACCGGTTCGGCCGCCTCCGGCAGCGCGCCGTTGCCGATCGCATCCCAAAGGCGCGACCGGTCCGTGACCCGCTCGTCGCGCTGTTCGTCGGAGACGGCGGTATCGGCGATGCGCGCCCGCCATTCCAGATCGCGCCCGTTCCACCACCCGGCGACCGTCGCGATGTCGTGGGTTGCGGTCATCGCAATGGCCTGCGCTGACCATCCTTCGGGCGGAAGGAACGCCCCGTCCTCGTCCCGTTCGAAGGGCAGGACCCGCATGCCCAGCATGCCTGCGCCGGCCATGGTATCCCGAAAGCCGGGCGGCACGGTGCCGAGGTCTTCGCCGATCACGATCGCGCCGCGCCCGTCATTGGCGCGGTGCGCCTCGATCTTCAGGATACGCAGCATGTGATCGAACGGCATGGTCAGATAGGCCCCCTGATCCGCCGGCCGGCCATCGGGGACGACCCATAGCCGTCCCAGTCCCAGGGCATGGTCGATCCGCACCCCGCCGGCATGCGCGAAGATTGCCCGCAAGGTGCGAATGAACGGCGCGAAGTCCTGCCGCCGCAGCGCGAAGGGGGAGAGGGCAGTGATCCCCCAATTTTGTCCATCGGGGCCGAGTGGATCGGGCGGCGCGCCGATCGACAGCCCGGTCAGTAGGTCCTGGGGCCGGCTCCACCCATCGGCGCCGTCGCCCGCGACGCCGATGGCGAGGTCGGCGATCAAGCCGATCGCCATGCCCGCGTCGCGCGCGGCGCCGGCGGCCGCCGCGAGGCCGCGATCCGCCTGCCACTGGGTGAAGGCGTGAAAGGCGACCGCATCCTCATGCTCGGACACGAAGCGGCCGACCGTCTCTCCGGCGGGATCGTGATACGCCTCGGGCCAATCCCGCCAGCCACTCGTGCCCAGACGCGCATGGAAATAGCTATGCAGCGCATCGAAGACCGCATGGGCCTGAAGCCGCTCGCCCTGCGCCGCACGCCAGGCGGCAAATCGGGCACGGTCATCGTCGGAGAGGCGATCATAGGCGAGCCGAAGGTCGCGCATCCGGTCCGGTGCCGCCATGCTCCAATCGATCAGCGCGTCCGCCTCCACGACCGGCTCGCCGGCCGGCGCGAGCCAGGCGTTGCGGAACGTCCGGCTGGACGGCGCATAGGGGCTTAATCTGCTCGCATCGGCCGGAAACAGGGCATGGACCGGACTGATCGCCAGCGCAGCGGCTCCTGCGTGGCCGAGCGTGGTGGCCGCCAAGCCCAGGCTGGCAAAGTCACCATAGGCGCCGTCGCCTTCGCGGAGCGACGGGATCTGCACCGCGCTGCCCCAGTGGCGGCCCGGTGGCGGAGCAGGGCAGCGCGGGGGCGCGACGGCGACCGTGAGGCGGCGGGTCCCTTGCTGCAATGCGTGATAGCCGGGCTCGAACCGCTCGTGCAGTTCCACCCTGCCGTCGCGGTCGCGCAAGGTGACCGACACCGTTTCGCCGCTTTCAAGCGTCAGCGTGGCCGAAGCTGCGTGCCACCCGCTCGGCAGCGCAATCGGATCGCCGACATCTCCCGAGACGAACGTCTCCTCGCCGACATCGGGGTCGAGGCAGGCCAGGATCGCCTCCAGCGCCTCGTCGGAGACACGCTGGTCGTTGCCCTTCGCATCCTGCCAGTCGCACACCAGCCCGGCGGCACGGGCGCGGTCGTGAAGATCGCTCATGCGGCGATCCACGCGGCGAAGCGATCGCCTTCGCGGTGGATCAGCTCGCCCTCGTCCACGCCCGCAAGGTCGGGAGTGTCGCCAAGGTCGAGGCAGATGGTCAGCGTCGCGCCGTCCGCCATGCGCCAGCGCGCCTTGACCGCCGCGTCACCGATCACCTCGCCGGCAATGCCGATCGCTCCCTTCAGGCGGGGCACGATATGCACCTGTCTCAGCATCAGCAATTCGCGGTACAGGGCGCGCCACTCGCCCGCCTCGGGCCCGGCCTGCGGGATGGACGCGTCGAAGGTCGAGCGGGCATTGGGGTCCGGGATGCGCGCGCGTGAAGCCTCGTCCGCGAAAGCCTCGAACTTGGCGAACTCCTTGCGCCGTCCTTCACGCACGGCGTCGGCCAGCTCATCGTGAAAGTCGGTGAAGAACAGGAAGGGGCTGTCGCTCCCTTCGTCCTCACCCATGAACAGCAGCGGGATTTGTGGCCCCAGCAACAGCAGGGCCGTGGCGGCACGAAGCCGTGCGCGATCGGTCAGCCGGATCAGGCGCTCCCCCATCGCGCGGTTGCCGACCTGGTCGTGGTTCTGGAGGAACGCGACGAACGCCGTGCTCGGCAGATGGCCAGAGGGGGTCCCGCGCGGCCTGCCGTCATGATTGGCCGAGCCTTCACCCTGATAGATGAAGCCCTCCTTCAAACAGCGCGCCAGCCGTTCGGCTGGCCGATCCGCGAAGTCGCCATAATAGGCGCTGGTCTCACCGGTCAGCAGGACGTGGAGGACGTTGTGGAAATCATCGTTCCACTGGGCGTCGTAACAGTCCGGCGACAGCCGCCCGGCATCGTTCTTCTCATTCTCCAGGACCAGGTGTACCTGCCGTTCGGGCAGGCTGGTGCGGATTTCGTGCGCCATGCGGTCGAGGAAATCGTCATTGGCGATGGCATGGACCGCGTCGAAGCGGAGCCCGTCGATCCGATAGTCGCGCAGCCACATCAACGCGTTGTCGACGAAGAATCGGTGCACGGCATCGACATCCACCGCCACCGCGCCGCCCCAAGGTGTATCGATATCTTTGTGGAAGAAGGCGCCGGCATAGGCGTTGAGGTAATTCCCGTCCGGCCCGAAATGATTGTAGACCACATCGAGAAAGACCGAGATGCCCAACAGGTGGGCGGTATCGATCAGCGTCCGCAATTCCGCCGGTGAGCCATAGGGTTCGGCGACAGCATAGGGCAGGACGCCGTCATAGCCCCAGTTGCGGGTGCCGCCAAAGGCGTTGATCGGCATCAGCTCGATCGCGGTGATGCCCGCCGCCGCCATGCCGGCCAGCCGCTCGCGTATGCCCGCAAACCCGCCAAGCGTGCCGGCATGGACCTCCAGCAGGACCGTCTCTTCCCAAGGACGCCCGCGCCACTCGGTCGCGCTCCAGGCGAATTGGGAGTCGACCACGACGCTCCAGCCATGGACGCCCCCGGATTGCAGACGGGATGCCGGGTCGGGCACCGCCAGGTCGGCGCCCAGGCGGAAGCGATAGCGCGTGCCGGCGCCGCCCGCGGCCTCGGCCACGAACCAGCCGTCCGCCTCACTCTCCATCGCGACGGAACCGCCGCCGTCGATCTCCAGCGTCACGCCGTCCCGGTCCGGCGCCCAGAGGCGAAACCGGACCTTGCCGTTATCCAGCAGCTCGGGGCCCCAGCGTGTCATGACGCGATCGCGTCCCACCAGGTGATCAGCACCGCGCTCTGCGGTGCGACCTCATAGCTGTCGCCGATCTCGATCTCGCCCAGTTCGGGCTTGCCGCTGTCGATCAGGACGGTGCGATCGGCATGGGGCGGCGGCAGGGTGAAGGTGATCGGATCCGGCGAGGCATTGAGCAACAACGATACCGCCTCGACCCGGTCGTCCTCGGTCTTGGTGGCACGGCGCATCATCAGGGCGCGCCCTTCGGGATTGTTCCAGTCCTCGTCGCTCAGTTGTTCGCCGCGTTCGTCCCACCACTCGATATCGTTGACGCCGTGCCCCGGCGTATCCTGTCCATATAGGAACTGCGGCGCGCGGAGCACCTGATAGCGACGGCGAAGATCGGCCAGTCGCGCGGTGAAGGCGATCATCGCCTCGCCTTCCTCCGACGCGGCGGCCTGCCAGTCGAGCCAGCTGATCTCGTTATCCTGGCAATAGGCGTTGTTGTTGCCATGCTGGGTCCGGCCGAACTCGTCACCGGCGACGATCATCGGCGTACCGAGCGACGCGAACAGCGTCGTCATCATCGATCGCATGACGCGCCCGCGGGCGGCCTTGATATTCTCGTCATCGGTCGGCCCTTCGGCACCCCAGTTTCGCGAGTAATTCTCGGAATGGCCGTCGCGATTGTCTTCCTTGTTCGCCTCGTTATGGCGCTGTTCGTACATGACGGTATCGGCCAGCGTGTAACCATCATGCGCCGCCAGCATGTTGAGGCTGGCCCAGGGGCGCCGCGCGCGCCGATCGAACAGATCGCCCGAACCGGAAAGCCGGGCGGCAAGGTCGCCGCGCTGGCTGGGGTCGCCGCGCCAGAATTTGCGCACCGTGTCGCGGTACTTGTCGTTCCACTCCGAGAAGCCGGGCGGAAAATTGCCGAGCTGATAGCCACCGGGGCCCACATCCCACGGCTCGGTCAGCAGCTTCAGGCGCCCCAGCACCGGATCCTGCCGGAGCACGTCGAAGAAGGCCGAACCCGGATCGAACCCGTCCGCCTCGCGCCCCAGCGTCAGGCCGAGGTCGAATCGGAACCCGTCGATCCCGAAGCTGGTCGCCCAGTAGCGCAGCGAGTCCGCCACCATCTGGATCACGCGCGCCTTGGACAGGTTCAGCGTGTTGCCCGTGCCGGTGTCGTTGATTGTATAGCGCGGCTGATCCTGGACCAGACGGTAATAGCTGGCATTGTCGAGCCCGCGCCACGACAGGGTCGGACCCTTTTCCGACCCTTCGCAGGTATGGTTGTAGACCACGTCGAGGATGACCTCGATCCCCGCCTTGTGCAGCCGGCGTACCGCCCGGCGCAGTTCGTCCTGGCTTTCGCTGGAGAAATAGGCCTGTTCGGGCGCGAAGAACCCGAGCGTGTTATAGCCCCAGTAATTGCGCAGCCCCTTTTCCTGCAGGAACCGGTCCTGGGTGAAGCTGTGGATCGGTAGAAGCTCCAGCGCGGTGACGCCGATCCGCTTCAGATGCTTGATGACCGCCGGGTGACCGAGCGCGGCGTAGGTTCCACGCTCGCGCGGGGGCACCAGTTCCATCAGCTTCGTCAGACCTTTGACGTGCGCTTCGTAGATGACCGTTTCGGACCAGGGGGTGTTGGGCTTCACATCGCGTGACCAGTCGAAATGGTCGTCGACCACCACCGCCTTGGGCATCGCGGCGGCGCTGTCGCGCTTGTCGAAGCTGAGATCCTCCTTCTTCGAACGGATCTGATAGCCGTGGAGCGCATCGGTCCACTTGATCTCGCCGAACAGGTTGCGCGCATAAGGGTCGAGCAGCAGCTTGTTCGGATTAAAGCGATGCCCCGCCTCGGGCTCATAGGGCCCATGAGCGCGGTAACCATAGAGCAGCCCCGGGCCGACATCGGGCAGATAGCCGTGCCAGACCTCGTCGGTGCATTCGGGCAGCGTATAGCGTTGCAACTCGCGCTTGCCCTTGGGGTCGAAGATACACAGTTCGATCCGATCGGCATTGGCCGAGAAGACGGCGAAATTCACGCCTTCGCCATCGAAAGTGGCGCCCAGCGGATAGGGCGAGCCGGGCAGCATCCGGTCGGGCAATGCGGTCAAATCGGGTCTCCGGCAAAAGTCGGTGAAGGACTGTGCGTGAATGTCATGTGGGCATGGGGGGGCGGCCCGGACGGCGAGCGGGGCTCACACGTCCGGGCGCGGCAGGATCAGGCCTTGCTGGTGCGTGGCTTTCGCGCCTTGGATTTGATGGTGCTGCCATCGTCCTGGATCGTCGGGGGTGCCGCCTGCGTCGTCTTCGGCGATGCGGCCTTGCGAACAGCGGTGGCCGGCTTCGTCGCCACCTCGTCGGCGGCGACATCGGTTTCGACCGAGGGCTCTGCGGGTACCTCGGCCGACGCCTCGGCGGGCACCTCGCTCAGCTCCCGTTCGGCCATGTCCCAATGCTCACGGTCCCGGCCGTGCGGTTCGCCCTCCGCCTGCCAGATGCCATAGGCGCGCTGCCGAAGCTGCTCTTCCCGTTGATCCACCTTAGTCTCCCTGTCGTGACACGATATATGTCATCGCCGGCGTAACGAATGACGGGGCCGTTCCGCTCCGGCGAAATCCGATTGATGGCAATCAATCAGTTTCCGGTAGGGGATTTGGCCTTCACCGGCTCGGGCGCGCTGACCGCCGACAGGGTCTGACGCTGGCTCGCGGGATCGATCCGCCGGGTCCGCGTGAAGGGCGGCAATTCGACGCGCGCCTTGGTCTGCATGGCCTTCACGATGCCCTCGATGACGCGCAGGTCCGACAGGCCTTCCTCGGCATCGGGCTCGGGATCATGGTCGTTCAGGATGCAGTCCGAGAAATAGCGCATCTCGCCGCCGAACTGGTCGGTATGCTTGAACGTCTCATGGCTCTGCTTGTCGCCGATGGTCAGGTTGTGCTCGATCCCCGACTGGAATCCATAGGCCGGGCTCATGTGGATCGAACCCTTCATGCCCGCGACGATCAGGCTGTCGACATTGTTCATCGCGTAACTGACCGTGAAGCTGGCCAGCCGGTCGCCGGGCATCCGCAAGGTGACGGCGAAGGTATCGTCCAGATCGCCGAGACCCGTGCTCGGCTGGCGTGTGGCGACCGCGCTTTCGACCGCGACGGGCTCGGCGCCGAACAGATAGCGGATGGCGTTGATCGGATAGGGCGCCATGTCGAACAACGGCCCGGCCTCAAGCCCATGCTTGGCCCGGTGATTGTCGGGATCGAGCTTTTGCCCGAAGCAGGAGGTGAAGGCGACCAGCTCGCCCAGCTCGCCATTGCGGATCTTCTCGATCGCGGCCAGCGTGCCCGGCTCGAAATGCAGGCGATAGGCGGTCATCAGCTTGGCGGTGGAGCGCTTCTCCGCATCCTGGATCGCGCGCGCCTTCTCGACCGAGATTTCCAGCGGCTTTTCGCACAGCACATGGATGCCGGCTTCCAGCGCGGGGATCGCGAATTCGGCGTGACGCCAGTTGGGCGTCGCCAGATAGATGGCGTCGCAGACATTGGCGGTCAGCAGCTTGTCGAACTCGTTATAGGAATAGACATGCTCGACGCCGTATTTGTCGGCCAGCGCGCGGCCCTTCTCGGCATCGCCCGTGACGATTGCGGTCAGTTCCGAATTGCCGGTATGCTTGATGCCGGGGAGCATCGCCGACTGGGTGATGTCGCCGGCGCCCACGACCGCGTAGCGAACCTTCTTCGTGCCGAAACCAAGTGCCGATGCCAGGCTCATCATATCGCTCCCAAAATCGTCGTAACGGCTGCTGCAACGCGCGGCGCTGCGGAAGGTCCCACGGAGATTTCCCGCATTTGGCGAGTTTCCGTCTGCTAATCTGGATCATATCCCTCGAAGTCGGAGCGCATGCGCCTGTGACATTGCCCGATCAGCATCCCGTTCCGCTCCGTGACGATGACGGCTTTCTCGACCTCGAAAACTATGCCGCGCTGGGTGATGGCCGCAGCGTCGCGTTGAGCGGAGCGGACGGGGCGATCGATTGGTGGTGCGTACCCAATATGGACTCGCCGCCGCTGTTCGACCGGCTGCTGGACGGAGCACGCGGCGGATGCTTTTCGATCACGCCGGTCGAGCCCTTTACCGTCGAGCGCCGCTATCGCCCGGACAGCAATGTGCTGGAGACGGTCTTCACCACCGCATCGGGCCGGGCGAAACTGGTCGAATCGTTGAACAGCGGCACGGCGGGGCGACTGCCCTGGGCGGAACTGGCCCGGCGGGTCGAGGGGCTGGATGGCTTCGTCCGCTTCGACATCACGCTTCGTTTCAGCCGCCGAGCCGATACCGTCAGCCCCTATTTCGCGCCGGCGGGTGGGCATAACGTCTTTCACGTCGACCGGGTGCTGGGCATCTTCCGGCATTGCGGCCATGTCACGATCGACAGTATCGAGGACGGGCTGGTTACCGCTCATGCGCTGGTGGGGCCCGGCGATCGCGCACGGATCGCGATCATCGCGGGCGAGGACGAGCCGCTGGTGTGCCAGGATATCGAACATATCGACGCGCGCATCGACGTATCCGATGCGGAGTGGCGGCAATGGACGGCCGGACTGAAGGTGCCGGAGGCGCAGCGGGACCGGGTCCTGCGGAACGCGCTAGCCCTGAAGCTGCTCCTCTATTCGCCGACCGGCGCGATCACGGCGGCGGCGACGACGTCGCTGCCCGAGGGCATCGGTGGGTCGAAGAATTACGATTATCGCTACGCCTGGGTCCGCGATGCGGGCTACACGATCAAGGCGTTCTTGCGCATCAGTGCGCATGCCGAGGCGAAGGCGGCGTTCACCTGGCTGCTCAAGCGGTTGGGCGAGGGCGATCCGCAGGTCTGCTATACGCTGAACGGCGATCCCGTCCCCGCCGAGTGCGAGATCGCGGTCAGCGGCTATCGCAACTCGCGTCCCGTGCGGGTCGGCAATCTGGCCGGCGGCCAGCATCAGCATGGCATCTACGGCGACATTTTCGAGACCGCGAGCCGTTTCGTCGCCTGTGGCAATTTCCTGGACACATCCAGTGCCGAGACGCTCTCGCACTTAGCGGATGCGTGCGCCGATCGCTGGCGGCTGCCCGATGCGGGTATCTGGGAACTGCCCGAGGAACGGCATTATACCATGTCGAAGATCAGCTGCTGGCAGGCCCTGGCCCGCGCGGTCGAACTGGCCGACGAAGGCCAGATTCCGACCACCTGCCGGGATCGCTGGGCCCGCGAACGCGACCGGGTCGAGGCGTGGATCGGCGAGCATTGCTGGTCGGAGGAGCGTGGCGCCTATCTGATGCATCCCGATACCGATGCGCTGGACGCCAGCCTGGCCTTGGCCGTGCGGTTCCGGTTCGATGGCCAGGATCGACTGGCCCGCACGCTGGACGCCATCGACCGCGAACTGGGCAAGGGCGCGTTCCACTATCGCTATTCGGGCGTCGAAAAGGAGGAAGCCTGCTTCCTTGCCTGCACCTTCTGGATGATCGAGGCACGCGCGATCCTGGGCCAGACGGCGGCCGCGCAGGCGGCATTTGACGCAGCCACCCAGGCGCTCGATAGCCGGGGGGCGGGGCTCTATGCCGAGATGATCGACCCCGACACCGGCCATTATCTGGGCAATATGCCACAAGGGCTGACGCATCTGGCCGTCATCCAGGCGGCGGTGACGCTGTGCGGCGAGGAATTATGAGGGCATCGGTGGCGGACCGTCTCGCAACTTGCTAGCAGCGGGCCGATGACGGCCGACACGCTCCCCCCGCATTTGGCGTTTCTGGAAGGCGGCGGCGCGGCGACGCAACTGATCCTGGCTCGGGACTGGCGCGATCATCCCTTCGGCCCGCCCGAAACCTGGCCCCATGATTTTCGCGTCGCCCTCAGCCTGGTGCTCAATTCGCCCGAGTCGATGATCCTGGCCTGGGGGCCGGACCTGCACTTCTTCTTCAACGAAACCTATTTCCCCTTGCTGGGGCCGCGCCTGTCCTGGGCGATGGGTGCGCGGTTCGACGCGGTCTGGGCCGATGCCCTGGAGCAGGCGCGCCCGATCATCGACGAGGCGATGGCGGGGCGAACGCAGCGTTTCGTCGACCTGCCCTGGCGACTGGCCACCGATCGCGGTGAGGCCGATACCTTCTGGACGTTCTCCTATTCGCGCGTGCTCGACGCGGCGGGCCAGGTCGCGGGCCTGTTCATCTTCACGAATGAGACGACAGCGCGCGTGCTGGCGGATGCGGCGTTGCGTGACAGTCAGGAGCAATTGTCGGTCGCGCTGGAAGAACTCCGTTCGCTCAACGTGACGCTCGAACAAAGGGTCGTGGAGCGGACCGCCGAGCGTGACCGGATGTGGGACGTGTCGCCCGATCTGCTGACCGCGATCGATACGCGGGGTCTGATCCGACGGGTGAACCCCGCCTGGCGTGACCTACTGGGTTATGACGGGGACGCGCTTGTCCAACGCTCGATCATGGAACTGATCCATCGCGACGACCTGCCGCTTGCCGAAACGTCGCTCGCGCTCTCACTGGAGGGCCGGGTAGGGCGCACCGAAGTGCGGATGCGACACGCCGACGGACATTACGAGTGGATCGCCTGGGTCGGCGCTGCCCATCGCTCCGAAGTGTTCGCCCTCGGCCGTCATATCACGCAGCAAAAGGCGGCGGAGGAGGCGCTGCGCCAGACCGAGGAACAGCTTCGTCAGGCGCAGAAGCTGGAAGCGATCGGACAACTGACCGGTGGCGTCGCGCATGACTTCAACAACCTGTTGACCGTCATTCGCGGGTCCATCGACCTCCTGCGCCGCCCCGACTTTCCGGCCGAACGTCGCCAGCGGCAGTTCGATGCGATCGCGGATGCCGCCGACCGCGCCGCCAAGCTGACCGCGCAGCTCCTTGCCTTCGCCCGGCGCCAACCGCTCACGCCCGAGGTCATCGATGTCGGTGCCAGCATCCTGACCTTGACCGACATGATCCACACCCTGTCGGGCCCTGGCGTCAGGCTGGTCGTCGAACAGCCGCCATCCCCCTGTTTTGCGCATGTGGATCGCAGCCAGCTCGATACCGCCATCGTCAACATGGCGGTCAACGCCCGCGATGCGATGGCGGGGCAGGGGACATTGACCATCCGCATCGGGTCCGAGGCCAGCGCGGACGGCGTGGAACGGGTCATGATCGCCATCACGGATACCGGTGAAGGTATCCCCTCCGAACGGCTCGACCAAATTTTCGAGCCGTTCTTCACCACCAAGCAACTCGGCGCCGGAACCGGCCTGGGGTTGAGCCAGGTGTTCGGATTCGCGCGCCAGTCCGGCGGCGACGTTCGCGTCTTGAGCCAGCCGGGCGAGGGGGCGACCTTCACCCTGATCCTGCCGCAAAGCCCGCAACAGCCCGGGGATGCCAGCACATTGGGGCTCGTCCAGACGGCGGAGCGTGCCGAGCTTCGCGTCCTGATCGTCGAGGATAACATCGAGGTGGGGCAGTTCGCGGTCGAAGCCCTCAGGACGCTGGGATGTCAGACGGTGATCGCGACCAATGCCGCCGCCGCGCTGGCGGAATTGACGGCCGATCCGGCCCGCTTCGACCTTATCTTTTCGGATGTCATGATGCCGGGCCAATCGGGCATCGATTTCGCCCATGACATCGTCCGGGATCATCCGGGCCAGCGCATCCTGCTGACCAGTGGATACAGCCAGGTCATCGCCGATGAGGGCAGCCACGGTTTCGCCCTCCTGCGCAAGCCCTATACCCTGGCCGAGCTTGCGCAGCAGATCGATCGCCTGTTCGGCGGTTGATCAGTCGAGATCGTTCTCGCTGACCACGACCAGCGACTGTTCCATGTCACGGCCCAGCGCGGAGAGCGCCGCTTCGAGGATATCGTCCGAATAGCGCTCGAACAGCTCCAGCGCATCGTCCTCGGGCACGTCTCCGCTCAACGCTTCCAAAACGTCATATTGCACGGCGAACTGATATTCCTCGCCATCGACCTCGCCGACGAACTCGACCTGCTTGTCGGCGACGTTGTCCTCCAGCGTGCCCTTCACCACCGTCAACGCGTCTTCCGCCATGATCGTCCTTTCCTGATCCGATTGCGCAATCGGGGACGCGGCAATCGGCCAAGGGTTCCCGACGAGGGCGGTTATTTGACGCGACGCCAACGCTGCTGGCGACATCCCAGCCCGCCGAACAGGCATCCCTCGCCGACCAACGTGCGGGCGTCGACCTGGGTGATGGTGCCTTCCACCTCGCGGCCGATGTCGGGAATGAAGACGGTCCCCGACCAACGGCCCGGTTCCTCCTCCTCGAAATCGGTGAACAGGCGCGTGCCGACCAGCCGGTCGGAGCCGCCGCGCGCCGCGTCGGCCTTCGCCTGTTCGCTGGCCCAGACGACCGTGCCGCACATCAGATCGGCGTCCCGGCCACGCCCGCACGGCGCGAAGCGAACCTGGACGGTGTTGGCGGGGTTGGCCCAAGTCCCGGCCGGCACCCGCGCCTCGGCCACGCCCGTCGTCAGGCCGATACCGCCCAAGGCAATAAATGCCGCCGCGATCCCTCGCTTGCCCACCATCATCACATCTCCCGTTTCATTAGCCCGACCGGGCATTGCTGGCCCGATGTAGGAACGCCGCTGAATGAAAACAAAACGGCCGGCGGGTTGCCCCGCCGGCCGTCATGCGATCGATCTGGCCCCGGATCAGGAGGAACGCTTGGCGAGTTCCTTGTTGATGCCCAGCGCCGCCAGCGTGCAGACCGCGCCCGACAGCAGATAGACGCCGACCGACAGCAAGCCGAAATTGCTGGACAGCAGCAGCGCGGCGAGCGGCGCGAAGCCGGCACCGATCAGCCAGGCGAGGTCGGAGGTGATCGCCGCGCCGGTGTAGCGACGCAGCGGCGAGAAGCCCGAGTTGATGATGCCGGACGACTGGCCGAAGCCCAGGCCGAGCAGCAGGAAGCCGAGAACGATATAGATCGTCTCACCCGTGCCGCCATTGTCCAGCAGCTGCGGTGCGAAGCCGGCATAGGCGGCGATGGCGGCCGCCGAGAAGCCCAGCAGCGTGCGACGGCCGACACGGTCGGCGATCTTGCCCGACGCCAGGATCGCGAGAACGCCGACGATGCTACCGACGATCTCGATCATCATGAAGTCCTGCGGCTGCTCCCGGTTGAACAGCACGACCCAGGACAGCGGGAACACGGTCACGATGTGGAACATCGCGAAGCTGGCGAGCGGCGCGAAGGCGCCCAGCAGGACGGTGCGACCCTCGGTACGCAGCGTTTCGCCGACCGGCGCGGGCTGAAGCTCGCGGCTCTCGAACATGCGCTGGAATTCCGGGGTCGCGACGATGCGAAGCCGGGCGAAGAGCGCCACGACGTTGATCGCGAACGCCACGAAGAACGGATAGCGCCAGCCCCAATCGAGGAAGTCGGCGGTGCTCAGCGTCGTCAGGAAGAAGGCGAACAGGCCGTTGGCGACCAGCAGGCCGAGCGGCGCGCCCAGCTGCGGGATCATCGCATACCAGCCGCGACGACGCTCCGGCGCGTTCAGCGACAGCAGCGAGGGCAGGCCGTCCCAGGCCCCGCCCAGCGCTAGGCCCTGCATGATGCGGAAGATGCCCAGCAGCACGGCCGCCGACGTTCCGATCTGCGCATAACCGGGCAGGAAGGCGATCGCCATGGTCGAGCCGCCCAGCAGGAACAGCGCGATGGTCAGCTTGACCCCGCGACCCAGATTGCGATCGACCGCCATGAAGATGAAGGTTCCGATCGGCCGCGCGATGAACGCCAGCGAGAATAGCGCGAACGAATAGATCGTACCGGTCAGCGCGTCGACGTAAGGGAAGATCAGCGACGGGAACACCAGCACCGAGGCGATGGCATAGACGAAGAAGTCGAAAAATTCCGAGGTACGCCCGATGATGACGCCGATGGCGATATCGCCCGGCGCGACATGATGCGGATCGCGGGCATTGACCAGCCGCGCGTCCCGCTCAAGGGGCGTCGAGGTCGATGCGGTTAACTCTGCGCTCATCGGCTGCCAGTCCTGACTTCTTGCATGTTCCTGTCAGCGGTTCGGTTGCGGCGCAAAATGACCGCGCAGAACCGCCATTGTGCTGCGCCTATGCGCCATTCCCCGGCCGGCGGGGATTGGACAAACTGTCCAATGTGCGCAGGTGCAGCAAAGGCGTAGCGGCCCTTCCCATATGTCTCATTCGTCGAGCCTTGCGCGCCTGCGCCCTCTTCGCTGGGCCGCCTTGCCCCTCCTGGCCATGCTGGGGGGATGCGACGCGGTCGTGCTCAACCCTGCCGGTGACGTCGCCGTGCAGCAACGCGATCTGGTGCTGATCGCGACGGCCCTGATGCTGCTCATCATCATTCCGGTGATGGCGCTGACGGTGCTGTTCGCGTGGCGCTATCGCAAGAGCAATACGGAGGCGGAATACGACCCCGAATTCGACCACTCCACCATGCTGGAGCTGGTCATCTGGTCGGCGCCGCTGCTCATCATCATCTGCCTGGGTGCGGTGACCTGGACGAGCACCCATCTGCTCGACCCGTATCGCCCGATCGAGCGGACCGCCCCCGGCCAGCCGATCGCCGCGAACGTCAAGCCGCTGGAGGTTCAGGTCGTCGCGCTCGACTGGAAATGGCTGTTCATCCTGCCCGAACAGGGCATCGCCACGGTCAACGAGCTGGCGCTGCCGGTCGACCGGCCCGTCGAGTTCCGTCTGACAGGCACGTCGGTGATGAACGCCTTCTACATCCCCGCGATGGCCGGCATGATCTATACCATGCCCGGCATGGAGACGAAGCTGCACGCGGTGATGAACCGCGAAGGCACGTTCAAGGGGCTGTCGTCGCATTATAGCGGCGCAGGCTTCTCCGGCATGAACTTCCCCGTCTATGCCATGCAGTCGAGCGGTTTCGACCAGTGGGTCGAAAAGGTCCGCACGTCGCAGGCCGGGCAGGGCAAGGGCCAGGGTCCGCTGACCCGCGCGTCGTTCCTGACCGTCGAAAAGCCCAGCGAATATGTGCCCGCCATGTATTTCAGCGGTGTCCAGGACGGCCTGTTCGACCGTGTCGTCAACCGCTGCGTCGCCGACAATACGCCGTGCATGTCCGAGGTGATGATGCACGACCGGATGACCGGGGGCGGCGACCCGCACAAGATGAAGGTCGGCGAGGGCAATCCGCCCGTCAACAACACCGGCCCGATGCACGGTGAGCGAACCAAGGGTGCGCTCGAAAAGTCACCCGAGGAAATCCAGACCTCGCCGCACAACAGCAAGGAGCCGCTGCCGTCCAACGGCGTGCAGGATCCGGGTGACATCAAGAACCGTCGCATGTCCTTCCTTTCCACCCCGCAGACCCCCGGCACGCTGACCTCTGGTCATGCCGGTGTGGGTCGCGGCTGAGGCACGCCATCATGGACAACATCATAAAGACCATCTTCGGACGGCTATCGATCGAGTCGCTACCGATCCACGAACCCATCGTCGTGGGCACCTTCCTGGGTGTCGCGGTCGGCGGGATCGCGGTGCTGGCGCTCATCACCAAGTTCAAGCTGTGGGGCTATCTCTGGAAAGAGTGGTTCACCACGGTCGACCACAAGCGCATCGGGATCATGTACATGATCCTGGGCATCGTGATGCTGCTGCGCGGCTTTGCCGACGCGTTGATGATGCGTGGGCAGCAGGCGATCGCGTTCGGCGATAATCAGGGCTTCTTGAACTCGCACCACTATGATCAGGTGTTCACCGCCCACGGCGTCATCATGATCTTCTTCGTGGCGATGCCGATCATTACCGGCCTGATGAACTATGTCGTGCCGCTGCAGATCGGCGCACGCGACGTGTCCTTCCCGTATCTCAATAATCTGAGCTTCTGGATGACCGCGGGCGGCGTGGTGCTGGTGATGGCCTCACTGTTCATCGGCGAGTTCGCGCGTACCGGCTGGCTGGCCTTTCCGCCTTTGTCGGAGCTGGACTTCAGTCCCGATGTCGGTGTGGATTATTACATCTGGGCATTGCAGGTGGCCGGCGTCGGCACGACCCTGTCGGGCATCAACCTGATCGCGACCATCATCAAGATGCGCGCGCCGGGCATGACCATGATGAAGCTGCCGGTGTTCTGCTGGACCTCGCTGTGCGCGAACGTCCTGATCGTCGCCAGCTTCCCCGTGCTGACCGCCACGCTCGTCCTGCTGTCGCTTGACCGTTATGTCGGCACCAACTTCTTCACGAACAATCTCGGCGGCAACCCGATGATGTACGTGAACCTGATCTGGATCTGGGGTCACCCGGAGGTGTACATCCTGATCCTGCCGCTGTTCGGCGTGTTCTCGGAAGTCACCTCGACCTTCTCGGGCAAGCGTCTGTTCGGCTATACCTCGATGGTCTACGCCACAATCGTCATCACGATCCTGTCGTACCTGGTGTGGC
>NZ_JBNNOB010000041.1:0-26911 GCF_050274375.1 Sphingomonas sp. NPDC019816 | reverse complement strand
GATACCGGTGGACGTCGCCGGCCTTTTCGGCCGGCGCGTAATCGGACAGGATCCGGTCGTACATGATGCCATGCCCGCGCGCGACCGAGGCGGGATTGCGCGAGATGCGATCGTCGCCGTCGAAATAATATTGGGTCAGCGGCTGGCGGCAGAGTGCGATGCGGCCCGCCCGCTGCAGCTTCAGCCACATGTCCCAGTCCTGGCAGCTGGGCAGGCTGATGTCGAAACCGCCGATCGCGTCGAAGGTCGAGCGGCGAATCATCACCGCCGAACAGCCACCCAGCGTGTTCTCATACAGCAGCGCGGTGGGATCGCCCGCATCGCGGCCGAACTTGGTGTTGCCGCCGCCATTGCCGTCGTGGAAGATCGTGTCGGTGAAGACCGCCACCACGTCGTCCTCGATCAGGGCGACCTGCTCGGCCAGCTTGGTGTCCGCCCAGCCGTCATCGGAATCGAGCAACGCGATCCAGTCGCCCGAGGCGGCGGCGACGCCGATATTGCGCGCATTGGGCGCCCCGGCACGTGCGTCGAGTCCGATGATGCGCACGGGGATCCCCGCCGCCTGCGCCGCTTTCGCCGCGGCGACGGTGGCGCCGTCATCGTCGGAGGCATCATCGACCACGATGATCTCGATCGGTGCGATCGTCTGTCGATTGGCGCAATCGATCGCGCGTCCGATCACCTTGGCACGGTTCCGTGCCGGGATGACTACCGATATCTTCGTCATGATCTATGCTACCCCCTGGGCTACCCCCTGGTCCCCGGCGGAACCTACCGCCATGATCGTCATCATGGCGACCCAATATGGAACCTGTTCATGATCCATTGTCGGACAGTTGCGGGGCGCGGGCGTCGCATTTTCGGGCGGGCACTCGCCCTGACCATATTGACAGGCCAGGTCGTGGGCGCCGGCGCGGTGGCGCGTGAAAGAACCCCCGGTGACCGCGTTCCCGCCGAACAGCCTTTCGCCGCCGATAGCATCTGGAACACCCCGATCGGTCGAGGCGCCGTCTATCAGGCGGCGGATGCGGATGAGAGCCGGATGCTGCACACCGATCATGTCGGCGGGCCGGGTGGCTCCTACCCATGGATCGCCGCCGACGCCATCGGGCTGTACCGCGCCCGCGCGAATGATCCGGTCGCGCGCTGGCACTACAGGGTTCGCCCCGGCAGCGTGCCCTGGCCTGGTGGACCGCCGCAGTCCAACGGTGCGGTCGGCCTGCCCACGCCGGCGGATGTGACGTTTTTGGGCGGATCCGATCAACATGCGATCCTGATCGATCCCCCCGGCCGCTATGCCTATGAGGTCTGGCACGGCGCCAGCCTGGGCCAGCGCGGCTACCGCGCGGATTATCTGGTGCGCACCGACCTGCGCGGCTCGGGCATCGCGAGTGGCGAAGGCCGATCCGAGGGGATTCGCGCCTTTGGCGGCTCGCTGGTCGGCGGGATGATCCGGTGCGACGAACTGGCGAGGGGGGAGATCCCCCACGCCGTGGCGGTGTTGCTGTCGACGACGCAATTGCGCAAAGGCCCGACCATGGCGGACCAGAAGGTCTGGCCGGCGACGCACAGCGATGGCGGCGGCAAGAACGATTATCGGGGCCTGGTGCCGATGGGGGCGCTGCTCGCCCTGCCGCCATCGGTGGACGTCGAGACGCTGCCGCTGACTCGCGAAGGACGCGCGCTGGCCCGCGCCTATCAGCGTTTCGGCGGCTATATCGTCGATGCGACGCACAAGACGATGTCACTCGCCGTCCTGCCGCAGGGGTGCGACAAGCAGATGATCCGCAATCTGTTCGCGGACCGCCGCACCATCCGCGATCGCCTGGTCCGCGTCCTCAACAACGGCCCCAAGCATCCCGGCGGCCCCGGCGAGCGGATCGCGCCGCCGCCCCCGCCCTTGAAACCCGAAGGCCCGGGCGGCGGATAAGGATCGTCAGAGCCGTGCGCTCTGCCAGCGCATGCCGTTCTCGGGCGACTGGACGCTCAGCCAGCTATAGCCGGTCTGGTCGACCCGGCGGATCCAGGGCGTCGCGCTGTCCAGCACCATGTCGCCATCGTCGGTGCGTGCGACCAGCACGGTGTGCAGGCCGGTCTGCGGGCTGAACACCACCGCGAAGCTCAACAACGTCGGGTCATAGCCCTGCGCCACGAGCTGATAGCGCTTTTCGATCGCCAGATCCTCGCAATCGCCCTGCGCACGGTTGCCGATGCCGCTGCGCTGCCATTTCTCGTCGGTGGCATAGACTTGCAGGTCGGAACGCTGGATGACGCGGCCGTTGACCAGCTTGTTGACCGATTGGAGCAGTTTGGCTTCCGTCTCGGCCGACGCTCTGGGGCGAGCGGGGGCGGTGACCGCGATCGTGGCGGCGGGGGGCGAGGGCTCGGCGGGCCGGGCGATCAGTTCCGGCGGTTCCTCCATCCGGGACCAGGCGGGATCGAATAGCGCGATCGCGGCCGATCGGATCGGGGCGGCGGGTGTCGCCACTTGCGGGTCGCAAGGGGCGCCGTCCGCCTGGCACATGGGGGCGACGCGATCCGGCAGATCGAGCCCGAGCTTGCGGCCGAACAGGGGATCGGCGGGCGACGCGGCGAAAAGCGCGTCGCGCGCGGTCTGAACGCTGCGCAGCGCGCGGGGGGTGCCCAAAGTGACCGTGACGCGCGGCGGCGTCTGTGCGCCCAGTGTCTTCAGTACGTCGGGCAGCGTCGCGGCGATGATGTTGGCGACCGCCATGGTGACGGCGGGCAGGCCGGTGGCGATCCGCCCCTGCCAGACGGGCGGGGCGTCCGTGGCGGAGGGCGCGGCGGCGCTCTGCTCCTGACAGAAGGTCCGATCCGTCTGACACATGGCGACGAAGCCGGTGGGCGGGGCCATGGTGTCGCCGCGCGTGAGGAAGCGGGACGGCGCCGCATGCGCCTGAACGGGGTTCGCGGTCGCGAACATCACCGTGATAGCAGCCATCGCCAAGCGTGCTTGGTATCGCATCTCTACCTCCTTGCCTGGAGGAGGGAATGCGACCCGATCGCTTACACGCGGGTGGAGGACAAAGGTTTACCCGTTGTTAACCCATTATTTCCGGCAAGACCTTGCCGGTTTCGAATGGAAGGGTCAGCGGATCGCCATGACGGCCAGGGCGATCACCCCCCAGCACAGACCGGCCGCCGCCGTGATCGTCACCAGGTTGATCACCGACAACCCCTTGGCGGCGACGGTGTCCGTGTCGCCCAGTGGCATGACGGTCGCCACGATCTCATCGTTCACGGCGCCCGCATGGCTGGCAGAGGTCCTGGTATCGAACTCGTGCTGATGGATCATGTTCTGCTTCCTTCTCCTGCACGTTAGTATCGCAAGATTGCGGAATGCTTAACAAGTGGGTTAACGGCGAAAACACCATGTGAGGCGCGGACTTAGCGCAATGTGTTCGCATCATGTCTTGCTGCGCCGCGGCAATGTCGGCCGCTTTAACTCCGTCAATATGCCCCGCAATGGGATTTTGGCTGTCCGCCGACCGTGGACGATGGTCCGGCAGCCCAATTATAGCAGCCCGTCGAGGGGGCTCTTGTGCAATATGTCAGCTTTTCCCGTGTAGATGGCGACGCGCCGGCCGATGCCGGAAAGCGGACCATCACACGTGCGCTTCGACTGCGATTCTATGCCGCGATCCTCATGCTGGATGCCGTGGCGGTCATGGTGGGCGTCGCCCTCGCCAGTGATTTGCGGTTCGATCTGCTGCTGACGTCCGAGACGGCCACGCTGATCGGCGGCATGATCCCGCTTTTCTGTTTCCTCGACCTTGGCAATTGCCGGCCGGACTATCTGAACGATTGGCGTCGCTCGATCCTGTCCATGACGGTCGCGCTGACCAAGGCGGCGTTGCTGCTCCTGTTCTTCGGCTTCATCCTGCATGCCATCGGACAGGCGTCGCGCCTGTTGTTCGGTTATGGCATGATCCTGACCCTGGTGGTGGCGATCGCGTTGCGCGCCGCGATCGTCGGCTTGTCCAGCAGGACCTTTCATGGCGGGGCCGTCAACCATGTGCTGCTGCTCGATGGGGTCAGCATGGAGATGCCGGCGGGCAAGTCGGTCATCGAGGTCGAGCGGATCGACGCCAAGGACTTCAACGATCCCTACCTGCTCGACCAGCTGGCGCGACGTTTCGCCGATGTCGATCATCTGAGCGTCGCGTGTCGCCCGGAGCGGCGGCGCGATTGGGCGATGGCGCTGAAGGGGATCAGCGTGCGCGCCGACATCATCATTCCCGAGCTGGACGAACTGGGCAGCGTCGGTCAGGCGCTGGTCGCGGGATCGTCGACCATCCTCGTCTCCACCAATCCGCTCAGCCCTTATGACCGCATCCTGAAGCGCGGGGTCGACATGTTGCTGGCGGTCATCGCGCTGGCCTTTCTGGCGCCGCTGCTGGTGACGATCGCCATCGCGGTCAAGCTCGACAGCCGGGGGCCCGTCTTCTTCCGGCAGCAGCGTGTCGGTTATGGCAACCGCCTGTTCCTGATGTACAAATTCCGCAGCATGCGCGTCGAAGCGAGCGACGCCCAGGGCGGCCGCTCGGCGGCTCGCGACGACGACCGGATCACGCGCGTCGGCCGCATCATCCGCGCGACGAGCATCGACGAACTGCCGCAGCTGCTCAACGTCCTGCGCGGCGAGATGAGCGTGGTGGGCCCGCGTCCCCATGCATTGGGCTCGCTCGCCGGCGATCAGCTGTTCTGGCATGTCGATGCGCGCTATCATCATCGGCACGCCTGCAAGCCGGGTCTGACCGGGCTCGCCCAGGTACGGGGCTTTCGCGGCGCGACCCATAAGCGGGAAGATCTGGTCAGCCGCCTCCAGGCCGATCTGGAATATCTCAACAATTGGAGCATCTGGCGCGACTTCCTGATCATGCTGTCGACGATCCGCGTGATCGTCCACCGCAATGCCTATTGAGGGGTGCCGGCCGTGACGCGCGCGCTGATCGCCTATTGGGAGGACCGGCGCGGCGACATGGCGCTGTTGCTGGGGGCGGGGCTGTGCGCGCTGATCGGATGCGCGGTCTGGTTCGGCTGGTCGCCCTGGCAGGGCGGCGGCTATCATCGCGCGGGCGGCGGCAGCGCGGTGATCGCGGCGCAGGTGGTGCGACAGGTCGAATCCCTGCCGACCGTCACCGGCGTTCCCCTGGTGACCCCGGTCGCCAATCTGGACGTGTCCGCCGATGTCGCGCGGCGGGTCAACGCGCTGACCCCGTTCGCGTCGGGGCCCAATCCCGCCGCGAGGCCTTTCCTGTGGGCGGGCACCCCGGCGGACCGCGCGGCGGCGGAGACGTGCCTGGCGGCGGCGGCCTATTACGAAGCGGGCAGCGATCCGCTGGGGCAGGTGGCGGTGGTGCAGGTGGTGCTCAACCGCGTGCGCCATCCCGCCTTTCCCAAGACGGTGTGCGGCGTCGTGACCCAGGGGGCGGAGCGGCGCACGGGATGCCAGTTCAGCTTCATGTGCGACGGATCGCTGCATCGCCGTGTTCCGTCGCCCGCAGCGCTCACGATGGCGCAGGCGATCGCGCGCTGGGCACTGAATGGCGGCGTGTTCCGCGCGGTGGGCGGCGCGACCCATTATCATGCCGATTATGTTGTCCCACGCTGGAGCGGGGCGATGGACAAGGTCCTCGCCTTCCACACCCATTTGTTCTTCCGCTGGCGCGGCCCCGCCGGCGCATCGGCGATGCTGCGCGGTGCGCTACAGCCGGGCGAGCTGGCACGCGGCCTGACGGCGATCGCCGCCATGATCGGCAAGGGCGATACGCCGGTCTTGCCGGTGGCGACCGATCCGGCGGCCACGACCATGGTCGCACCGGACGCCGCCCCGGCACCCGTCGTTGCCAGCGGCGCGGTCGTCCGCGCCGACGAATGGCGCGGCATCTTCTATCTCTACTTCGATCCGGCCGACTATCCGGGGCGATTCGCGGTCAAGGCGATCGAGATTTGCGGCAAGCGCCAAAGCTGCCTGGTCTATGGCTGGGACAAGGCCGAGCGCGTGCCCGTGGCGGTGACCGAAGCGCGCCCCGCAGGCGTGCTGTTCGCCTATAGCCGCCGGGCGGCGGAGCAGAAGGCGATGTGGGATTGCGGCCGGATCAAGCGCGACAGGGCCGACCAATGCCTGCCCGGTACGAGCCCGCGGATCGAGGTACCCGCCACCGTCCTGTAGATTCGAGAATTTGGCGCTGTCCTACAGCATTTGGTCTGGAACATAGGAAGAACTCCTGAACAGGGGAGGCACGATTATGGACAGGGGATTGAGGATAGGCACGATCGCGGGGACGGCGCTTCTGGCGGCGGGGCCGGCGATGGCACAGCAGGTGGCGGCACCTGCGGGCTATGCGCCATTGACCGCGCCGTGTTCGGTACAGGCGGACGGGCGCTGCGCGGCGACCTCGGGCGAGACGCCGATGCCCGTCGCCACGCGCGCCGAGCGGCTGGTGCTGGCGACCAACAATGTCGCGGCCGGCCCGCTGACGGCGGTGGGCGGCCTGTATGTTCTGAACCAGGGCTGCGGCGCTTATGGAGCGGTGACGCTGCGCTATCTGGCGGCGGATGGCGTGTCGATGCTGCCGTTGCTGACGCGTACCGTATCGGACACCAATGGCGGCACGAGCCTCTATCTCGGGGCGGGCGCGGTGGTCGACATCAGCCTGACGGGCACGGCCGGGTGCAATGTCCAGCTCGCACGGGTGCCGGCATGAGGCGGCTTGCGCATGCTCTCGCGCTGATCGGTCTCGGCCTGGCCGCGCCGGCCATGGCCCAGACGATCGCACCCGGCTCGGCACCGCTGGCGGCGATCGCCAGCCCGGATTGGCCGCAACAGCCCGTTGATGGCGACAAGGGGCCGCCCGTCGGCGGGCGCATCCATCAACGCTATCGAATCGCCGCGCCGATCGCGGTGCTGGCCTCGTTCGATCAGGTCGCACGGCTGACCGGCGCACCGCCAGAGGCGAGCGACGTCGCCGCCGATCCGCTCTACGGCGATACGCGGCTGACCCTCACGCTGTCCTCGTTCAACGCGCGTCAGCTTCGTCCCGCAGGCGTGATGGCCGCGCCGGTCAACGTCACCGGCCAGCTGATCCGGTTCTGGACGAAGCCAATCGCCAATATCGAACCGCGCCTGGGCGCGTACAGGATTCGCCTTTATTCCGAGGGCGGCCCCGGGGCGCCGGGTGCGAATTATCACGAATACAACGCCGTCGGCCTGGTCCGCGAAGGGCAGAAGGACAAGGAGCAGCGCTGGGGCTCGTTCACCATTCCCGCCGGATCGTTCACGCCGGTGGGCGGCGGCGCCAATCTGGCGGCGGTGACCTGGGCGATGATCGAGGTGCAGGCCAATTCCTCGGCCGGCATGACGATCGCGATCGGCAATGTCGAACTGGTCGCCAACGCCCTGACCAAGGCCAAGCTGATCATCGGGTTCGACGACCAGTATCCCGCGACGATAAACTATGCCGCGCGCGCCATGGCGCGTTATGGGTTTCGCGGTGTCCTGTACGTCTCACCTGCCACCGATACCGGCAAGGCGGGCAAGCTGCCCATCGCGCAATTGAAGACGCTGCACGACAATCTGGGGTGGCAGATCGCCAGCCAGGCCTGGTCGACCGAGGCGGCGACGGGGCCGGGCGGCATCGACACGATGACCGCCGACCAGCGCACCGTCGAGATGGCCCGGTTGCGCAACTGGCAGAACGCATTGGGCCTGACGGGAGGCGGGCATGGCAGCTATTTCAGCAATGTCGGCGTCACCGACATGATCGCCTATCCCATGTTCCGTCAGCATTTCCATTCGATGCGCGCTTATTATTTCGGCGAGTTCGCACAGGTCGAAACCTATCCCTGGGGCGATCCCATGCGCATACGCGCGATGGGGGCGGGCGAGTTTCAATGGGGTAACAGCGCGTCAATCTATTCCACCTACTGGAAAAATCATGTCGATCGCGCCATGGCGCAAAAGGGGGTGGGGTTCCTGGTGTTCCATGACGGGTTGAGCGGTGCGCTGTCCAACTGGCAACCCGCATTCGACCAGTTGATGGCCTATCTCGATGCGAATCGCGCGGCGATCGACGTCGTGACGGTCGAGGATCTGGAGAACCCCTGATCGCCGCGCCTGGCCAACGTGCCGGTCGATGGCACGGATAACGGTGCGGGGCAGGAGAGGGGTGGATGACCGCGACGGATGACAGGATCGGGATCGCCGGCACCGTGCTGGCCGCGATCGTCTTTGCGGAGGTGGTCGCGCTCGGCGTCGACGGGCCGCTGCTCGCCACGATCGCGGCGGCGGTGGAGCTGGTCGGCGGCCTCCTGATCCTGGGGCTGTTGCGGCCCAGCCCGTCCTTCTGGCGACGCTTCGCGGTGCCGCTGGGGCTGGCGGTCCTGGCCTGGGCCTGGATCGCCAGCCCCGCCTGGTTCGCGGTCGATCCCTTCGGCCGGCACTGGAGCGCGCCCGACCTGCTGCCACAGGCGAGCGCGCGCTTTCTGGGCGGCATCGCGATGATGACGGGGGCCGCCGCGATCGGATGGCGGCGGGGCGGGGTGCGCGTAACGGTCGATCGCTGGCTGCTCCTCGGCCTGATCGACATCGCGCTGGCGCTGGCGCTTCGCCAGTACAACCCGGACATGGTCTGGGGGATCGACAAGGGCGACCTGCGCGAGCGGTTCACCGGCACCTTTCTCAACGCCAATGCGGCGGCCTGCTATTTCGCGGTGCTGGCGGTACTGGCGGCCGGGCGCGGCTTTTCGCTGGCGCTGGACCGCACCATGTCGGCGCCGCTGATCGTCCATATCGTGGCGCCCATCGCGCTTCTCGGCGGGATCGGCGCCTGCGTGATCACGGGGTCGCGCACCGCCCTGCTCGTGATGCTGATCGCGCTGGCGCTGCTGGCGTGGCAGTTCGGGCGGCTGTGGTTGCGGCGACAGCGCGGCGCGGTGCGCGGCGTGATGGTCGCGATCGGCGTCATCGCCGCGCTGCTGATCGTCTTCGGCCTGCTGGGCGATGCGACGTTCGACCGGGTGGCCGATATTCAGACCGACTGGGCGGTGCGGGCGGACCTATGGGCGCTGTACGGCCGTCTCGCCGGACAGGCGCCGCTGGGTTATGGACCGGGCGGGCTGGACGATGCGGCGCTGCATGGCTTCGCCACGATCCACGAGGCGCAAATCGCGTGGTTCGTCCACTCGGCACATAATGTCGTGCTGTCGCTGCTGATCACCGGGGGCTACCCCTATCTGGTGATGATGGCGCTGCTCACGGTCGCGCTGCTATTTCCCTATTTCCGCCGCGCACACCGGCTGCGCGAACCGATGGTGGTGGCGGTGGTCGCGGCACTGGCGGTGATCTTCGTCTGCGCGAGCACGGACGTGGCGCTCGACATGCCCGCGCTGGCCTCGGCGGCGGCGGTGCTCGCCGGGCTCGTCTGGGGACGGGCCTCGCGCTTCGTGGCGGAGGCGGCCGGGGATCAGGCGGGGATGCGCGCCTTGACCAGTGCTTCGGCCGGAGAGCCGGCGACCAGCCCCAGCGCATAGGCATAGTTGCGGCCCGACGCCTGGGCCAGCCATGCCGTCTCGTCGACCACATGTTCGCGGGTTTGCGCATCGAGCTGCGACCAGACGGTCACGCCGAAGCGGATGCGCCAGGGTGCGCTGTCGCGTAGAAACGGTGCGGCGCGGTAGCTTTGCGCCAGGGCCCGGATCGCCTTCGGCGACGTGGCGCCGTGGGCCAGCAATTCGACATAGGCGGCGGCCACGTCCGCCTCACCCCAGATGGGGCGGCTGGCCTGTGCCGTGGCGATGTCACGCCGCGCCAGATCGAGTAGCGTGGCCGCGCCGGCGGGATCGCCGGCGGCTTCGCGGGCACGCATGACGCCGCGCAGCAACGCGGCGCGCGGGGGCAGCGCCGACGCGGGCGCGGCGGATCGGATATACGCCTGATCATCCGCCATGGTCGCCAGCCCCGCCGCCTGGCGCACCGATGCCTCGCGGGTCCGCACCACATCCGCCTCGCGGCGCAACGTCGAGACGGCGAAGATCAGAGCAGCGCCGAGCGCCGCCATCGCCGCGGCGTTGGCCGCATGGGCGATGGCGGGCGTCCGCTCATTCCGAGCGGTAATAGGCATTGTATTTGGACGAGTAATAGAGGGCGCCGTAAGCTTCCTCGCCCGAATCGACCATCGAGAACAGTGCGCCGATCACCGGCACGCCGTCCTGCGCCAGCCCATTCAGCGCGGACTTCACCGCGTTGACCGGCGTGTCGCCCCATTTGATGACCAGCACGGCGGCATCGGCCAGCCGCGCGACGGTGCGACTCTCGGCGACGCCCAGCAGCGGCGCGGTGTCGAGGATGATCCGGTCATAGCGTGCGGCCATGTCGCGCAGCAGGGCATGCATCGCCTCGCCGTTGAACAGGTCCTCGGCCATGAACGAATTGCTGGCGACGGGCAGCAGGTCCAGCCCCGGCAAACGGTCGGCGATCAGCACCTGATCGACCGGGCACTGGCCGGTCAGCACTTCGATCAGCCCGGCCTCGGGGCGGATTTCGGCCGCCTCCAGCAACCCGGCGCGACGCAGGTCGGTGTCGATCAGCAGAACCCGCTCGCCGGCCAGCGCGCAGATCCGCGCCAGCGCCAGCGAACTGCTGGTCTTGCCTTCGTCGGGCAGGCTGGACAGCATCGCGACGACGCGCGCACCCGTGCGCTCTGGCCCCGACGACAGCGCGTGACGCAGCACGCGGAAGGTCTCGGCATAGGAACTCATCGGCTTTTCGAGGAGCAACGCCGGCGCCGAACAGCGCTCGCCGGCGGCGTTGCGCAGCTTGCTCGACCGGATGCGCGGCACGCTGGCCAGGACAGGCAGGCCCAGCGCCTCGACATCGCGGGTCGCATAGAGCCCGCTTGCCAGCACTTCGCGCGTCACCACCGACATCGCGCCCAGCACCATCGCGCCCAGCCCGGCGAGAGCGAGCAGCATGCGGCGGTTGGGCGAGGACGGCGACTCGGGCGCCACCGCGCTTTCGATGACCTGCGCCTGGCTCAGCGAGCTGCGCGCGACCTGGTTCATCTGCTGCGCCTGTTCGGCCAGCTTGTTATAGGCGGCGTGCGCGGCGTCGGCCTGACGCTGGTAATTGTCGGCGATCACGCTGGCGCGGGTATCGGTCGACTGCTGGCCACGCAGCCGGGCCATGTCGCCGCGCAGGCTGGCGGCGCGCGCCTGGGCGGCATTGGCCTCGCTCTCCAGGCCGCCGATGATGCGGGTCGCCTCGTCACGGATCTGCTTGTCGATCGCGGCCAACTGCTCGTTGACCTTGATGCTTTCCGGGTGGCGCGGGCCATAGCGGCCGACCACCTCGCCCTGGCGCTGGATCACCTGCGAGCGCTGCGACCGCAGATCGGCGATCACCGCCGAGTTGAGTACGGCCGACACCGCGTCGATCCCGCCCGAGGCGATCTGGGCGCGTGCGACGCGAAGGCGGGCCTGGGCGGCGGCCGCCTCCGACTCGGCGGTGGCGAGCTGTGCGGCCAGCGGGCTGATCTGCTGGTCGGTGACCGTGGCGTCGCCGCCGCTGACGATGCCGGTCTGCGCGCGATATTGCGCCAGCCGGGCATCGGCCTGCATCGCCTGCTGGTTCAGCGTCGCCAGACGCTGGTCGAGATAGCTGGTCTCGCGGCTGGCGGTGCCGGTGCGGCGGCCGACGCTATAGGCGATATATTCGTTGGCGAAGGCATTGGCGACGTCGGCGGCCAGGCGCGGGTCGCTGGCGGTGAAGCCGACATTGACGATGTACGTCATCTTGTCGCGCGCGGTGCTCAACTTGTTGAGCAACCGGTCGGCCAGCTCGGTATCGCGCTTCTCACGCTGCGCCGGGGTGGCATTGGCGGGCAGCGGCTTCATGCCCTTGGTGAAGCCCGGGTCGCTCGCCAGCTTCAACCGGTCGACCACCGCCAGCGCGATGTTGCGCGAGCGCATGACGTTGACTTCGGTGTCGAAGATGTTCTGGTCGGGCCGCTCGCCGCTCATCTGGCCGAGCGCGGCGTTGGGCGAGGGGTCGATCTTCACCCGCGCCACCGCCTCGTACTTCCATGGCATCATCAGGATCAGCGCTGCCGCCACGGTGAAGGTGACGATGGCCACCACCGCGAAGATACGCCAGCGGCGGCGGAACATGCCGATCATCGCGATCCACAGCGCGCGCACGACTCCCGGCCCGGTGGAGGGGGCCGTGTCGGCGAACGGCTCTGCGCTAAGGTCCATGGTCTTCAAAGCCTTACGGATGGATGGAAACGCCGGCGAGGGCGCGGAATTCGGATAGGGCGGGGCCGTTCAGGCCGATGAAGTCGCTGCTGCGCCGCGCGTAGCTGAGGTCCAGGCGGCCGGTCAGCAGACGGCTGGCGAGATAATTGGCGCCGCCCGACACCTGCGACACGCGCGCCTTGCCGCGCACGCCGATGAAATCATTCTCGGCATAGGAAATGCCATAGGACAGCAGCAGGTTGCGCAGCAGTTCGTGATCGAACCGCATCGCTGCGCCCGTGTTGAAGAAACCGCTGCCGCCGAAGGTCGAATCCTGGATGTCGCGGAACGCGTTGACGGTGACGGTCGTCAGGGGCGACGGGAAATACTCGATCTTCGCATCGAACGACAAGCCGCTGATATTCTGGTAGATCGGCGCGGTGAAGCTGCGGTCGATATAGCCGATGCCGGCCGATCCGCGCAGCAGCGCGGTCAGGTCGAGTGAGACGCCGGCCAGCGCACGCACCTCCTTGGAATCGCGATTGGCGATGCCGGGGGCCAGCGGCTGGTCATAGCTGGTGCCGGTATAGGTCACCTGACCGAACAGGCCGGTATCGGGCGTCAGGCCATATTCCAGCTGGATCGCACCGCGTGCGACCTCGCGGTCACGATTGTCCTGAGAGACCAGAAAGCCGGACAGGGTGCGCACCGACTTGAAGTCGTACTTCGCGTAATCGGCGCTGCCGACGAGGCGGACGCGCGCGAAGCGGCCCTCCGCCAGCAACCGGGCCTGGCTCTGCTGGAACGGGGTGACGCTGCGCACATTGACCAGCGCGGCGCCCGAAAACTGCGATTCGTAGCGCCGCGCGGTGTCGAGCGCCGCCGTGATCGCGATGTCGCTGGTGGCATCCAGCCGGCCGATCGTGCCCAGCGCCCAGCCGTCCTGGTTGCGCGGCTTGGCATCGACATAGCGATAGAAGTCGCCCGACCCGTTCAACTGAAGGCTGTGACGCGACCAGTCGGAGCGGACGTTCAGCCGGGGTGAAACACGCAGGAAACCGTCGTCGGTCTTGTTCGACGTCGTCTGATAGACGTTGTCGGTATAGCCCAGTTGCGTGTCGAGCGCGGGGAACAGGGTGAAGGCACCGGCCTTGTACCCGATGGGGTTGGTCTCCGGCCGGCCGCGTTCGATCACGCTTTCGTTGCGTCCACGATCGAAGCTGATCGGCACGACGGTGTCGATGGCGTTGCCGTTCAGCTGTGCCTCGGCGACCGCCGGTGCGATCAGCGCGCAGGCGGCGACGCCCGCCGTCCAGAAGCGATTCATTGGAGCCCCCATGGTTTGCGACCGGACCCCCCGAGGTCCGGCAGGTCGTTTCTTAGTTTTGGGTCGTGTAGTTGACGCCGACGCCACCGCCGCCGACGCTGGGTCCGGCGGCCAGGCTGGCGGCGTTACCCGCCACGCCAGCGGTGCCGCCGGTGCCGGCCTGACCACGGCTGACGGCGGCACGGGCGTTGGCCAGCGCGACCTTGACCTTGCGGGCCGCGTCACCCGACTGGGCCGCCACGAAGTTCAGCGCGGCGAGCGAGACGGCGGCCGGCTGCTGCTGCTGCGAGATGGCGAACATCACGGCCGCTTCGATATCCTGTGCCGTGGCGGTCGCGGGCAGACCGGCGATGGCCGTCTTGATCGCATCGACGACACGCTGCACGGCGGCGGGATCGGGCTCCGCGGTCGTGGCGGCCGGCGTGGCGGCGGGCTGTGCCTGCTGGCCCGTCGCCATGGCGGGCGATGTCAGCATGGTCATCAGAGCGGCGGCCGCCGCCAGCGTCTTTCGCACGTTCGTCGACATATGCTTCCCCCTATGCTCCCCGCGCCCCAACGGGCGATTAGAAATAACGCTCGCCGATCCGCACCGTGTCGCCCGGATAGACGACGACGCCGGGGTCGAGCTTGTATTGATGTTCGGTCGTTTCGCCGAAGCGCTTGATGAAGACCTTCCGCTTGTTCGCGCGGTAGGTGAAGCCTTCGGCGCGAGCGACGGCGTTCAGCGCGGTCAGCCCATTGGAATAGGGATATTCGCCGGGCTTGGTGACCTCGCCCATGATGTAGAAGGGGCGATAGGTCAGCACGTCCAGGCTGACGCGCGGTTCGCGCAGATAGCCGTCGGCAAGCTTGGCCTCTATATCGCGGATGACCTCGCGCGGGGTGCGGCCGATCGCCTTGACGTCACCGATCAACGGCAGCGACAGGGCGCCGCTGTCACTGACGGTGAATTCGCCGGACAGCGTCTCCTCGTTGAAGACGATGATCCGCACCTTGTCCGCGACACCCAGCTTATAGTCCGCGATCGGCGCATCGGTGTTGGCCGTGGTCGTGGCCGTCGTCGCCGGGGCCGTGGGCGCAGCCGGCGCCGGCGTCCGGGCGTCCTGTGCGCCGGCCGATGTCGATGCGGCCAGCAAGGCCAGGCAAAACAAGATTTTACGCATGTACCCAAACCCCCGATACAACGGGCTTGCTATACGCCGCCCGCCAGGGTCGAAACAATCGGCCAATGACGCCGCCGTCCGCCGGTGCGACTCGCGGTTCTACGTGAGTCCGTCCCAATTCCGTACAGGCGGCGCACCGTGTCACGCCGCCGCCTTTCGTTCCCCGACACTGGCGAGCAGCAACCGGTGCAGCTTTTCCGCCTCCCGCATCTGGTCATGGCGTTCGGCCACCAGCGCGCGGCCGGCGTCGCCCATGCGGGTGAGCGTCTCCTCGTCGGCACGTGCGCAGGCCAGCATGGCATCGGCGATCGCCGTGACCGAACCGGGGGTGTAGAGCCAGCCCGTCTCGCCGGTGCGCACCAGGTCGGCGATGGCGGCGACGTTGGTCGCCAGCACCGGCCGGCCGAGCGCCAGCGCCTCCATGACGACGATCGGCAATCCTTCCGCGAAGCTGGCCATCACCATCGCGCGGGCGCGCACGATCTGCGCGCGAACCTCGGCCTCGTCGGCCCAGCCGGTGATGGTGGCGGCGTCGGTGAGATCAAGCCGCGCGATCGCCGCCTCGATCTCGGCACGCAGCTCGCCGTCGCCGACCAGCGTCAGCGTCGCGGGCACACCCTGGCGACGGACCTGCGCCAGCGCCTCCAGCAGCAAAAGCTGGCCCTTCACGCCCGACAGCCGGCCGATATGGACGAAATGCGGCGCGGAAACGGGCGGGGCGGGCGGGGCCTTCAGGAAATCGGCGAGCAGGCCGCAGCGTACCACGGTGATCTTGGCCCAGTCCTGCAATTTCGCCCAACGATAGACCTGGGAGGCGCAGAATTCGGTGATGACCGCGACGAAGGCCGCATGGGCGACCTTCAGCCCCAACTTGATCTGTACCGGCCGGTCAAACTCCTCCGATCCATGGATGGTGATGCTGTATGGAATCCCGGCCATGGTGGCGGCCAACATCGCGATTTCGGCCGCATTGGTACCGAAATGCGTATGCAGATGGCGGATGCCCGCCACTTCCAATTCACGCGCCAGTTTGGCCCCTTCGAGAAAGCTGACCAAATGATGGGGGATCGAGCGGTCGGTGCGTCGTGACAGCTTGGCGGTCAGCCGCATTGCCGCCAGCCAGCGCCTAGGATGCCGCAAAAGCATCGCGCTGCCGGCGATGAGCAACGGCATGACGCCGCCCTTCAGTAGATAGCGCGTACGCTCGCGCTCGGACAGGTCGATCTGGTCGACGACATCGGCGTCCCAGCCGCGCAGAGCCCAGCGATGGATCGTCTCGCCGCGCGCCTCCAGCGCCAGGATTTCGCGCCGAATGAAGCTGTGGCTGACCTTTGGATATTGATTGATGAAATAACCGATAGCCAACGGAACCCCCCATTCGTCGTATCGCGACGCCGGCCTTGGTCGAATGGCCCATGGCAGCGCAATGCCGCAAATTGCTGCACCGTGTCATTACGGGGCAGACCCAACCGGAACCCCTGACGCGGCGGCTTTATCATGCGCAGCGATCAGGATAGCGGGAGGGCATCCGATCGCTTGGGGGGGCGCATGCGATATGTGAGTTTGCCGGCCGATCACGACCGGGACACCGAATTGCCGGGACAGACGCACGGCCGGCCGCCGGTCGACGATGTCACACGCCGCGCGTCCGCCGCCCCCAGGGGGCATCTGGCGGTGCTCGACGGCTGGCGCGGGATCTCGATCCTGTGCGTCCTGGCGGGGCATATGCTGCCGCTTGGCCCATCGGTTTTCGGCGGCAACGTCGCCGTGGCCGCGACCGGCATGGCGCTGTTCTTCACCCTGTCGGGCTTTCTCATCACCACGACGCTGCTGCGCGACGATGCGGTGGTTCCGTTCATCATCAAGCGGCTGTTCCGTATCCTGCCGCTGGCCTGGCTCTATGTCGTCGTCGTGATCGGCGGGATGGGGGCGCCCTGGTCGGTGGTGGTGCCCAACCTGTTGTTCTACGCCAACGCCAGCGAGGCGACCCTGGCCTATGCGCCGCATTTCTGGAGCCTGTCGCTGGAAATGCAATTCTACGCCTTCGTCGCGGTGCTGGTCGCGATCGGGGGGCGGCGCGCCTTGTGGCTTCTGCCGTTGCTGGCAGTGACGGTCACCGGCAATCGTGCCGCCCATCATGTCATGTTCGGCGTTCATACGCTGGACCGCATCGACGAGATCATGGCCGGGGCGACATTGGCGCTGGCCTTGCATCGCGGATGGCGGGCGCCCGCCTGGGCCGCGCGGCCATGGGTCATCGCGGCAATGGTCGCCATCCTGATGCTGGGCATGACCGCGCCCGTGATCGCGCATTTTCCGTATGTCTGCTATGTCCGACCCTATATGGCGGCGTTGGTCGTGGGGCTGAGCCTGGGGCTCGATCATAGCCGGCTGGCGCGGCTGCTGAGGGGGCGGGTGCTCGGCTATATCGCGCGCATCTCCTATGCGCTGTATGTGCTCCACCCGCTGAGCTATGCCGGATGGATGGGAAGCGGCGACGTGGTCGTGCGCTATACCAAGCGGATCGGCAGCTTCATGCTGGCCTTTGGGGGCGCGCATCTGTCGACCTTCTATTTCGAACAGCCGCTGACCCGCTTGGGACACCGCATCGCGCAAGGCGTCAAGCGTCGCGAGCCGACCCCTTCCGAAAGCATCATCACCGCATGACCCAAGCCGTGAGCCCTGTCGCCCGCATCCGTGAAGACCGTAGCGTGTACCGTGAAGGGTGGTGGGCGCAGGGCCTGTGGGCGCTGGCGATCCACCGCCTGTCGGCGGCGCGCTATGCGCGGCGGCGCGGGATTGTGCGTTCGCTTTGGGGGGCGGTCGCGAAGCTGGCCGGCAAATGGGCCGAGTGCGTATGCGGCATCTCGCTGCCCGACTGCGCGACGATCGGGCGGCGGCTGCGCATCGAGCATTTCGGCGGGATCGTCGTCCACGGTGCGACCGTCATCGGCGACGATTGCGTCCTGCGGCAGAATGTCACCCTCGGCAACCGCAGCGAGGATCGACCGATGGAGGCCCCCATATTGGGGGATCGGGTACAGGTCGGCGCGGGGGCGGTGATCCTGGGCGCCATTCGGATCGGCGATGACGCGATCATCGGTGCCAATGCCGTCGTGTTGCACGACGTGCCGGCGGGTGCCGTAGCGGTCGGCAATCCCGCGCGCATCATGGAGCGACGGCCGGCGCAGACCACCGCGGCCTCACATGATCGTCGGAGCGATCCCGTGGCCTAGCGCCACGTCATCCCGCCCCGGCGGCGAACCGGCGGCGCAGGGCTCGGCGCAGCGGCACGTCCCATCGGCGATGCGCGAGGACCGCGAAGCCCAGGGTGAACAGATAGAGCGCGGTGGCGACGCACGCGGTCGTTCCGCTGCTGGCGGGTCGTGTCGCGACCCAGTTCATATACACGTACACGAACGGATAATGGGTTATGTAGAGCGGATAGGATATCCGCCCCGCCCAGCGGCACAGCCCCACCATCGCCCGTCCGCCGCCCGAATGTCGGCCCGCCACGATGATCGCGGGAAAGATCAGCAGCACGCAGATGGCCTGATAGAGCCCGTTCAGCTTGATCGCGCCGACAATGGGCAGCACCGGCGCGGCAAACAGGGCGACGAGGATCAGGCTGAGTATCGGGAACCCCAGCCGCACCGCCGGCAACCGGTCGCGTATTCGATAGACCAGCAGCCCTGTGAGAAAGGGGTAGGCCAGCCGCACTGGCGCGCCCCAGAAATTGGCCAGCCCCCATCCGGTATCATAGGAGCCGAGCGACTGGGCGGTCACGAGCGACGCCAGCGCGGCCAGTCCCGTCAGGGCGACCAAGGCGCGGAGCCGCAACCGCCGCAGGATCAGCGCATAGACCAGATTGGCGATATATTCCTGCAACAGGGTCCAGGCCGGCGCATTGAGCGGATGGCTGTCGCCCAGCCTGTTGGGCAGCGGCGGCGCGGGCAGCGCGAACAGCCCCGCGACGAACGCCAGCAACACCAAGGAGGCGGGCGCCGCCTGCCGATCGCCGGCGAAGGGATCGCCGAGATAGCTGACGAGCCCCAGCAGCGTGCCGAGCACGACCAGCGGGTGCAGCCGCAACAGACGCCGACCGACGAAGCCGCGCATCGTCATCGCGCCCCAGCGATCGTCATAGGCATAACCGATGACGAACCCCGATAGCGCAAAGAAGAAATCGACCGCCAGATACGCATGGGGCAGCATCAGGCGCGCCGGATCGAACAATACGGTGATGCCCTGGATATGGAAGGCGACGACCAGCATCGCCGCCGTTCCACGCAGGCCGTCGAGCACCTCGAAATGCGGTTTGCCGTCGCCCGTATGGTCGATGGCGGGCGTGGGGGCGGTGACGGAACCGGGGCGGATGCCGCTCATCTGGCGGCGGGACGCGCGGGGTTGCCCATCACGGTTACGCCCCTGGCGACATCGCGCGTCACGACGCTGCCCGCGCCGAGGATGGCGTCGTCGCCGATGGTGACACCGGGCAGGATCAGCGCACCGGCCCCGATCCAGACGTTCGCGCCGATCCTGACCGGCCGGCCGAACTCCAGCGCCTGGGCGCGCAGGGCAGGATCGCGCGGATGATCGGCGGTCAGGATCTGTACGCCCGGCCCGATCTGCGTACCCGAACCGATCACGACCTCCACCACGTCCAGGATGACGCAGCCGAAATTGAGGAACACGCCGTCGCCCAGACGGATGTTATAGCCATAGTCGCAGTGGAAGGGGGACCGCACGGTCACCCGCTCGCCGACCTGCCCCAACCCCTCGACCAGCATCGCATGGCGCGCGGGGCCCTCGGCATCGGCGGCCGCATTGTACCGCGCCATCCAGCGCGCGGCGCGGGCGGCGTCAGCGGCCAGTTCGGGATCGTCGGCGACATAGAGTTCGCCGGCCAACATCTTCTGCTTCTGGCTCATCGGGATCAACTCAGATCGTGGAGGTCTTTGCCCAGCGGCGCGGTGATCGTCAGGTCGGAAAAGCGGACCGGCAATCCGCTGCGCTCGGGCGTGCACGCCATCGGCCCGACCCGATAGGACGATGCGACGGGAAAGGGAGCCAGGCGGACGAGCGGCCAGCGCTTGCCATCCGCCGACACCTGCAATCGCAACACGCCCCGCGCGACGGTCGCGCGCATCCAGAGGTCGCCGGCATCGCCCTGATAGGGGCCGGTCGCCCAGTCCGAGCGGCCATCGGTCAGCACGCTGCTCAACATCGCCTGCCCGTCCGACAGCTCTATCCCCGCCTTGACCCAGCGGCGCTCGTCGACGCGGACCATGATGCCGGCCTGATCGTAGAGCTTTTCGTAGCGGCCCCGGATGCGCAGCTGCGCGGTGAAGGCGTCGCCCGTCGGAAAGCCGAGGAAATGACCGCTGTCGCGCGTGAAGCCGTAATGCGTCTCGCGCCAGAAGTCTGTGCCCTGATCGGTCGTGAGCGAGAGTTCGCCCGCCCCGTCCACGCGCCAGCTTTGCGGCGCGTTCAGCCAGCGCCCGTCGCGCCGGCCCAGGATCGCGCGGTCCGTCGCGTTTCCGACATCCTTCCCATTCGCGAGCGTCGGAACGGTCAGCGCCACGGCACCCCCCATGATCGTTCGGCGTGTCAGCCTTGCCTCCGCCATGCGTCTCGTCCTCTTTTGCGCTAGGGCGGTGCGGCGTCCGCCTCGTTCGGACGGCATGTGTACATTTGTACACATGATATGCAATGGAGTTCCGGCATGGCCGACCGCACGGCGCGGCGAAACGATCCCGAACGGCGGCAGCGAATCGTCGACGCGACCCTGGACGTCGTGGCCCGGCACGGCGTGCCCGGCACCAACCATCGCCGGATCGCGGCTGAGGCCGCGGTGCCGCTGGGATCGGTGACCTATTATTTCGCGTCGCTGGAGGATTTGCTGACGGCGGCTTTCCTGCAACTGGCGGAGCGTTCCTCGGCGGCGTTCCATGCCCGCATGGCGCAAGCGACCGACCGCGACGGCGCGCGGGCGGCGATCATCGACATCATCGCCGGATCGATCTGGGCGGAGCCGCGCACCTTGTTGCTGAGTTACGAGCTTTACGCCTTCGCCGCGCGGCATCCGCCGGTGTCGCGCGTGATGCAGACCTGGATGAACAACAGTCGCGCCGCGCTGGAACGGTTCTTCGATCCCCTGACCGCACGCGCGCTGGATGCGCTGGTCGAGGGGATCGGCATCCACAACTCAATCGATGCGCAACCGCTGGATCGCGACGCCATCCAGACCATCGTCGAGCGGGTGGCGCCGAGGTAACCCTTTTCAGCCACACCCGCAGAGGGAGGTTATTCCCCTTGCACCAGGATGGGCCTGGCCTCCATCACCCGGTGGGGCGAACCCCGACCGCCATCGTCAGGGCGTCGGCGTGGCCTGGGCGGGGACGGGGGCGGGCGCGGGCGCGGCGGAGGGCGGCAGGTCGACCTTGATCTCCACCCGACGATTCTTGTCGCGGCCTTCGGGATCGTCCGTTCCGTCGCGCTTGCGATTGGGGGCGATGGGCGTGGCCTCGCCCATGGCGATCACGGTGATCCGTTCGGGCGCGGTACCCTTTTGCACCAGATAGTCACGGGCCGCCTCCGCCCGCTTGCGCGAGGCGGTCAGGTTCGACTGATCCGACCCGCTCGAATCGCTATGCCCCCAGATCGTGATCGGGCCCCCGAGCGCATAGGTCGGATTGGCGAGCAGCGTGTCGAGCAGGGCCGCTCCCGCCGCATCGGGCTTCGCCCCCTTGGCGGGGAAGGGGATGGTCAGGTCGATCGGCTCGGGCGTGGGGGTCGGGGTGGGGGCGGGTTCGATATCGGGGCGGATGATCGACTTGGTCTCCGCGCGATCCTCGGCCGCCGCGCCATTGTCGATCGCCATGGCATTGGCGGCGGTATCGGTCGCGTTGGCGGCGGGCGCCTCCGCCGCCTCGTTGGCGAGGGGCTGGCCCGCGGGCTGACAGGCGGCCAGGGTCAGTCCGATCACCGTCATCCCGATGGGTCCGGCGACCCGCATCGTGCGCTTCAATCTGGTCATGCGACAGCCTCCCCGTTTTCGAACGCGACCTTAGCCTCGGCCTCGGCATGGCGCGAGGGCCCATAGGAAATGACGATGTCCCCATTTTGCGGCGTCGGCCGCGCGGCATGGGTGAAGAAACGGATGCGGCCGTCCTTGCGCAGCACGAACAGCATGTCCGCCTCGTCGGGCAGCGCCGACCGGGCGTGATCGAAGTTGAACTGCTCGCTGATCCGCGTCTTGCGGAAGGTCCAGCCCGCCGCCTCGCGCCGCAGAATATCCTCGACGCCGTGCCCCGCGGAGAACATCGCGCGCCCGCGCAGCGCCTCGGGCAGGCTGCGATGATCCTCGTCGTCGCCGCTTCCGCCCAGCTGATAGACCGAATCGCGGCCGATATCGTGCGCGAACTCGCTGCACACCAGCGCGTTATACGCCTCGTTCTCGGTCGTCGCGACCAGCACCTGGAACTGGCCCAGGTCGAGGCGCTCCTGGGTCGTCTCGGACAGGAGTTCGCCATGATAGGTCTCGATCCCCGCCTGGCGCGGGCCCGACAGCCGCTGCCAGCTGGTATCGGCGATCATCACCGGCAGGCCCAGCGATTGGACCTGCCGGGCGAGCGAGATGCTCCACGGCGTGCTGCCGACGATCAGCAGCCCCTTCTGGGTCGCGCCCGTCACCTTCAGCCAGCGCGCGACGAAGCGGATGCTGAAGCCATGGGCGATGATCGTCGCCACGACGACCGCGAAGGACAGGGTGACGAGGATATTGCCGTCGCCATAGCCCAGCTGGTCGAGCCGCAGCGCGAACAGGCCTGCGATCGCGACCGCGACGACGCCGCGCGGCGCGATCCAGGCGACCAGCAGCCGCTCGTTCCAGGGGATCTTGCTGAAGGCCAGCGCGATCAGCACGGTGGCGGGGCGCACCAGGAACAGCAGCGCCAGCAGGAACGCGGCGAAACGCCACTCGAACAGCCGCAGCACCTCGAAGTCGAGCGAGGCGGACAGAAGGACGAACACGCCGGAGATCAGCAGGACCGTGACATTCTCCTTGAAGGGATGAATGTCGCGCAGCGAGTCGAGCCGCATATTGGCGACCGCGACACCCATCACCGTCACCGCAAGCAGCCCGGTCTCCTGCTGGATCAGGTTGGACAGGACGAAGGTGCCGATCACCGCGACCAGCAAGACCGGCGCTTTCAGATATTCGGGCACATGACCGCGCGGAAAGGCCCAGGCGATCGCCCGCGCCATCGCATAGCCGATCAGCCCGGACACGACCGCCGCGCCCAGCAGGGCGATGACGACGGACAGCAGCGTGCCGCCCTCATCGACCCGGCGCAGATATTCATAGGTGATGACCGCGCACAGCGCCCCCAGGGGGTCGTTGACGATCGCCTCCCACTTCAGGATCGCGCGCGGCCGGGCGGCGATATTGCTTTGTCGCAGCAGGGGGATGACGACGGTCGGGCCGGTCACCACCAGGATGCCGGCGAACAGGATCGCGACCGGCCAGACCAGGCCGGCCACATAATAGCAGGCGATCGCCCCCAATATCCAACCCACCGGGACGCCGATCATCATCAACCGCGTCACCGCGCCTTCGGTCTTGCGAAGCTCACGGAAATTGAGGCTCAACCCGCCCTCGAACAGGATCAGCGCGACCGCGATCGAGATCATCGGCTCCAGCATTTCGCCGAAGGTGTGTTCGGGCACGATCAGGCCGGTCACGGGTCCGGCGATAACGCCCGCGGCGAGCATCAGCGCGATGGCGGGCCACCCGGTTCGCCAGGCCACCCACTGGGCGCCGATCCCCAGGATGCCGATCAGCGCGAAGACAAGGGCTTGTTGTTCCATAGGGCCACTTAACCCTTCGAGGCGGCAAAGGGTACCGCCATCGACCCAATTCGGAACGGGTGGACGAACAGGCGCGTTCGCCGCTTTCCATTGCCAAAGGTCGACATGCCAACGAAAACCACCCCGCATCGCACCGGTCTTGGCATCGCGGAACAGGCCGCCGCGATCTGCGCGCGTCTTGAGACGGACAATGTCCTTGCCATCATGCGCGATGAGATCGCCGCCGCCGAACTGGCGGGAATGTTGGCGGCGATGGCCCCCGAGGCGACCGTGCTGCTATGCCCCGGCAGCGACGCCTTGCCCGGCGATGCGTCGCCCGCGTCGCCCGGCAATGTCGGACAGCGGGTCGCCAGCCTGCATCGGCTGCGCCGTCTGCTGGCGGCCGACGCGCCGCCCCGGATCGCGCTCATCAGCACGGGCGAGGCGGCGGCGCGTGCCTATCCGGCGCCCGAGACCTATGCCGCCGCGCCGCCATCGGTCGCGGTCGGCGACGCGGTCGAACTCACGGCGCTGCATGCCACGTTGCTGGACATCGGCTATATCGATGACGAGCGCGTCGACGAACCGGGCGAGGTCGGCCTGCGCGGACAGGTGCTCGACGTGTTTCCCGCCGATGCGGTGCAGCCGCTGCGCATCGAGACGGTCGACGGGCAAATCTCGGCCATTCGCCGCTATGACGCCGGCGACCAGCGCAGCATCGAGGAGATAGAGCGGCGCGAACTGGGCCGCGTCACCGAGCCGGCACCGGGCGATACGCCGGTCACCTTGCTCGACCAGTTGCCGGATGCGCTGGTGATGATCGATCCGGCCGGCGACGAGCGGCGCGGGCGGTTCCTGAAACTGGTCGCCGACGCGACGCGGCGTGGGTCCGGGCGGGTGCCTGGCGACGTGATCGGCGAGGACCGGTGGCATGAGGCGTTGGAGCAGCGACGCACGGTCACCCTGGAACGCGTGGGCGAGCCGCCGGCGCGCTTCGTGGAGGGGACGGCCCCTTTGCGCGCCTGCGCGAAGCTATGCCGGGCGGCGCTGGAGGAGGGGACGCGCGTCGTCCTGCTGGGCAGCGAGCGCGATGTCCGGTTCCTGTTGCCCCGCCTGGCCAATACGGTGAAGCGCAAGGGCGAGGAGGCCGGGTCCTGGGCCGAGATATCGGCGGCGCCGCCCGGCAGCCTGACGGCGCTGACCGTTCGCGCCGACCGAGGCTTTCGCACCGACGGCGTGCTCGCCATCGCCGCCGCCGACCTGATCGGCAGCCGGGCCGAGCGCGGCGAAGCGCAGATGACCGCGTCTCCGCCACCGTTCGAGGCGAGCGTCGAACTGCGCGTCGGCGATGTGGTGATCCATGAGGATCATGGTCTCGCGATGGTCGCCGGGCTTCAAGCCATGCCGGCGGGCGAAGGCGATGGCGGCGACGCGATCGCGCTGACCTATGCCGACGACGCGACGCGGCTGGTACCGGTCGCGGATGCCGATCGCATCTGGCGCTACGGCGCCGACGAGGATGCGGTCCGCCTCGACAAGCTGGATGGCACCAGCTGGCAGAAGCGGCGGGGGGAGATCGATGCGGCGATCGCGGAGACCGCCAAGGGCCTGACCGCACTCGCCGAAGAGCGCGCGCGCCGCACCGCCCCCGTACTCGACCCCGCACCGGCCGATTATGAACGGTTCGCCGCCGGCTTTCCCTTTTCCGAGACCCCGGACCAGTTGGCGGCGATCGAGGCGGTGCGATCCGACCTGGCCAGCGGGCGCCCGATGGACCGGTTGATCGTCGGCGATGTCGGGTTCGGCAAGACCGAGGTGGCGTTGCGCGCCGCCGCCGTCGCGGCGCTGTCCGGGCGGCAGGTCGCGCTCGCCGCGCCGACGACCGTGCTGGCGCGACAGCATTACGAGACCTTCGCGGCACGGTTCGAGGACAGCGACATCGGCGTCGCGATGCTGTCGCGGCTGTCGACCCCGGCAGAGAAGCGGGCCGTGAAGGCGGGGCTGGCCGATGGGTCAATCCGCATCGTCATCGGCACCGGCGCGGTGGCGGGCAAGGGCGTCATCTACAAGGAGTTGGCGCTGGTCATCGTCGACGAGGAACAGCGCTTCGGCGCCGCCGACAAGAAGAAGCTGGAGGCGTTGTCGCAAGGCCATGTCCTCGTCATGTCGGCCACTCCGATCCCGCGCACCCTGCAGGCGGCGATGGTCGGGCTGCGGCAGGTATCGATCATCGCCACCCCGCCGGCGCGGCGCCAGCCGGTTCGCACGGCGGTCGGCGCCTTTTCCGAGCCGCAGTTGGGTGCCGCGCTGCTGCGCGAGCGAAGCCGCGGCGGGCAGAGCTTCGTCGTCGTGCCGCGCATCGCGGACATGGCGCCGCTGGAGGCGATCCTGGCGCGGCTGGTCCCCGAACTGGAGGTGCTGTGCGCGCACGGCAAGATGGCGGCGGCGGATATCGACGCCGCGATGGTCCGCTTCGGGCAAGGCGATGGCGACGTCCTCCTGGCGACCAACATCATCGAGGCGGGCCTTGATGTGCCGCGCGCCAATACGATGGCGATCATGCATGCCGACCGTTTTGGCCTCGCCCAGTTGCACCAGCTTCGCGGCCGGGTCGGACGCGGCAGCCGGCGCGGGCAGGTGCTGTTGTTCACCGATGCCGAACAGGCGATCGCGCCGCGTACGCTCAAGCGGTTGCGTACCCTCGCGGCGTTCGAGCGGCTGGGTGCGGGCTTTGCGATCAGCGCCCGCGATCTCGACCTGCGCGGGGCGGGCGACCTGTTGGGCGATACGCAGGCCGGGCATATGCGGCTGATCGGGGTCGAGCTGTATCAGCAATTGCTCGAAGGGGCGCTCCGCGCGGCACGCGGCGAAACGGTCGAGCGCTGGACGCCCGTGCTCCATCTCGGCCTGGAGGGGCGCCTGCCCGAGGACTGGGTGCCCGAAGTCGATACGCGCATCACGCTCTATGCCCGCCTGGCGCGGATCGAGACGGCGGATGAACTCGATGCGTTCGAGCAGGAACTGGAGGATCGGTTCGGCGCGGTTCCGGCCGATGCCGGGCGGCTCCTGGGGCTCGCCCGGTTGCGCCTCGACGCGCGCGCGCTGGAGATCGCGCGGATCGATGCCGGGCCGGCGGCGGTCGCGATGGAACCGCGCGGCAAGGCCAAGGCGCTGGCCCGCACGCTGGGCATCACGGAAAAGGGCGGCCGGGCCCTGCTGGCGGAACGTATCGACGACCCCCAAGCCCGTTTCGACCGCGCACGCTCGCTGCTGGCCGACGCCTTGGAGGCATCGGGGGATTGATCGTCCGTCCGGG
>NZ_JBNNOB010000040.1:0-26915 GCF_050274375.1 Sphingomonas sp. NPDC019816 | reverse complement strand
GGTCTGGCCGACCTGATAGTCGTTGGGGGCATAACCCGCATCGACCGCCGCGCGGCTCGCGCCGACGGCGGCGCCCAGCTTGTCGGCCAGCGGGTCGATCAGCGCATGGAACTGCTCCTCCGAGCCCAGTGCACGACCGCCCGAGACGATGACCTTGGCACTGGTCAGCTCAGGCCGGGCGCTCTCGGCCTTCTCCGCGCCGACAAAGCGGGACTTGGCGGCGTCGCCGGTGGCGGCGACCGCCTCTATCGCGCCCGAGCCGCCCTCGGCGACCGCCTCTATCGCGCCCGAGCCGCCCTCGGCCGCCGCCTTTTCGAAGGCGGTGGTGCGCACCGTCAGGACAAGCTTGGTGTCGCTGGTCTTCACCGTGGCAATGGCGTTGCCCGCATAGATCGGGCGGGTGAAGCTGTCCGGCCCTTCGACCGACAATATGTCGCTGATCTGCATGACGTCGATCAGCGCGGCGACACGCGGCGCGATGTTCTTGCCCGTCGTGGTCGACGGCGCGAGGAAGGCGTCGTGATGGTCCATCAGCTCGGCGATCAGCGGTGCGACGTTTTCCGCCAGCGCATTCGCATAGGCCGCGTCGTCGGCGACATGGACCTTGCCGACACCGGCGATCTTCGCTGCCGCCTGCGCCACGCCATCGACGCCTTGGCCCGCGATGATCAGATGCACCTCGCCCAGCTTCGACGCCGCCGTGACGGTCGCCAGCGTGGCATCCTTGACGGCCCCGCCGTCATGCTCGACCCAAACCAGCGTCTTCACTTGGCCACTCCCAGTGCTTTGAGTTTCTCGACCAGCTCGTCGACCGAGCCGACCTTGACGCCCGCCTGGCGCTTGCCGGGCTCGGCGACATGGGTGATCGTCAGGCGGGGCGCGACGTCGACGCCGTAGTCGGCGGCGGTCTTGGTCGCCATCGGCTTGGACTTGGCCTTCATGATGTTGGGGAGCGACGCATAGCGCGGCTCGTTCAGGCGAAGGTCGGTGGTGACGATCGCGGGCAGCGTGAGGGCCACCGTCTCCAGACCGCCATCGACCTCGCGGGTGACGTTGGCCATCTCACCGTCGATCTCGACCTTGGACGCAAACGTCCCCTGCGCCCAGCCGAGCAGACCGGCGAGCATCTGGCCAGTCTGATTGTTGTCGCCGTCGATCGCCTGCTTGCCCAGGATGACGAGGCCCGGCTGTTCCTCCTCGACCACCTTGGCGAGCAGCTTGGCGACGCCCAGCGGCTCCAACGGCTGGTCCGAGGTAATCAGCACCGCCCGGTCCGCGCCCATGGCGAGTGCGGTGCGCAGCGTATCCGCCGCCTTGGGCTCGCCGATCGAGACGACGACCACTTCCGTGGCCGCCCCCTTCTCCTTCAGCCGGATCGCCTCTTCCACCGCGATCTCGTCGAACGGGTTCATCGACATTTTCACGTTCGCCAGATCGACGCCCGTCCCGTCCGCCTTCACGCGCGGCTTCACATTGTAATCCAACACCCGCTTCACGGGCACGACGATCTTCATAACCACTCTCTCAATCAGAAGCTGAAGCGGCCGCCGATCGACGCCACGAACGCGCGTGCGTTCTGCACCTGGCCCGAGGTCAGGATCGGCGTCTGCACGGCGGTGCCCGCATAGGCGGCGGTGCGGCGGTCGATGCTGGCGTTGGTGAAGTCGATATAGCTGCCCGCCGCATCCAGCGTGAAGCGTGGGGTCACCTGGTACGAGCCACCGACCGAGTAATTCCAGCGGTTGGCGTCCGGCACGCGCGCATCGCGATTGCCGTTCTGCGTCGGGGTGATGCCGCGCTGCACACCCGCCCGCAGGGTCAGGCGATCATTGGCCGCGTAATCGAAACCACCCGCCAGCGAGAAGCTGTTCTTGTAGTTTTCGGGGATCGCCGTGTTGATCGGCGCGCCCAGGCGGATCGCGTCGAAATCGGCCCAGGTGAAGCGCACCGCCTGCGCGTTCAGCGTCAGCTTGTCGGTCGCGCGGAAACGGCCCGCGACGATGATCTGCGCCGGGGTGTAGAACTCGGCTGTCGCACCGTCGATCGTCCGGTTCTGGCCTGCGAGCGGGCCGAGTAGGCCACCGACTTCTAGGCTGCCCTTCAGATTGTGCTTGATCCGCGACTTGTAGCTGATGCCGACGGTCGCCCAGTCATTGTGCAGCTGGACGCCGGCGGTCCATCCCAGATCCCAGCCATCGCCCTTGAGCCGCTGGAAGCCATCGGGCAGCGTCGACAGCACGTTGGGCAGCGCGTTGCCGAGTTCGGCCTTGGTATATTGAACGTTCAGCGCGCCGCCGACACGCAGCCAGTCGAGCAGCGCCACGCCGACCGAGGGCTGGATGTCGATGGTCCGAAGCTCGGTCTTGAGCGCGCTATACCGCGCCCAGCTGTTCGCCTCATATTCGGTCGTGAAGCTGTAGGGCGAGGTGACCGCCAGGCCCACCGCGACCCGGTCGTTCAGCGGAATCGCGACCGCGCCCGAGGGGACGACGCCGCGATTGATCGGATCGCTCGATACGCGATTGCCGCCGACCGGCTGAAGGGTCTGAACGGGGCCACCCGGCAGGGTCGGACGGCGGATCAGCGTGCCGGTATCGACGACATCGCCCTTGGGGATGATCGCCGAGGCGCCGAGCACCGCCTCGCCGCGCTCCATGCCGGCGATCGAGGCCGGGTTCCACCATAGCGACGACGCGCCGGTGTCGGCACCCTCACCCGAAAAGGCGCGACCCTGGCCACGGGTCGACTGTTCCTGAAGGTAAAAGGCCTGGCCATGCGCCGCACCGGCGAAGGCGAAGGACGAGGACAGGATGGCGGTGGCCAGCAGCGGCGCCTTGAGCGACTTGGTCATGAGCATACTCCCCGAGATTTTCTATGATGCGTTGGGACGAAGGATCAGCGGATGCGGGTCCAGGTCTGCGTCTTGCACAGCGGTACGAAGACGCAGCCGCGCACCTTCAGCGTATCCGGCCCTTCGGGCGTCAGCTTGGCGCTATAGGTCTTGCCGTCCTCGGCATTGTAGATCGTGCCGCCGCTCCAGGCCGCACCGTCCTGCGAGAAGCCCTGCAGGATCAGCAGGTTCTTCAGCGGGCGATTGCGCAGCTTGGCGTCGCGGTTGTTCTGATCGGTCAGCGTCGGGTTGGTCCGCAGCTTTTCCGAGCTGAGAATCCGGCCGCACACCGAATTGCCGCACTTCTGGATCTCGACCACGCCACCGCGCGTCTGGGTCTGCCAGCGCCCGATCACCGAGTCCGCGTTCACACCAGCGGCCGCAAGGGCCATGGCCGTCAGGGTCAACAACATGCCTCTTCTCCTCTCCATGCCCCTATTCGGGCCGAAGCGCCGTTTGTTCACGGTCGCCCCTGAATTTCCCTATACGTCCATGACGTGACGCATAGGACAACACCACGCTATGACTATAATGCCGGCTGACCCTGATCAAGGCCCGCCGGCATCATGTCACCTCAAAACGCTTCCAGTTCCAGCGCCATCGTCGAGCGCTTGCCCGACTTGATCGCCAGGAACGCGGCCGTCGCCTGCGGCAGGATGCGATCGAAGAAGAAGCCGGCGGTGGCGAGCTTGGCGGTGTAGAACGCCGTCTCGTCCGTTCCTTCGGCCAGCCGCTCGGTCGCGATCCGCGCCGACTTCAGGAAGCAATGGCCGATGCCGACCAGCCCCAGCAGCCGCAGATAATCGGTTGCCGCCGCACCCGCTTCCTCGGGGTCCTTCATGCCCTTTTGCGCGATCATGCCGGTGCTGAGCTGGAGCGCGCCGAACGCCTGCTGGAGCGCGGCGGCCCAGCCGGCGATCGCCTTGTCCTCGTGGCGGGTCAGCGCCTCGACCTGCTCGGACACGGCATGGAAGAAGGGACGCATGTAACGGCCCATATGCGCAGGCATCTTGCGCCCGACGAGATCGAGCGCTTGGACGCCGTTGGTGCCCTCATAGATCTGGGCGATGCGGGCGTCGCGAACGAACTGTTCGATGCCGTGGTCACGGACATAGCCATGGCCGCCATGCACCTGCACCGCCATGTTGGCCGCATCGAAGGCGAGGTCGGTGAACAGTGCCTTCACGACCGGGGTCATCAGCGCGACGAAGTCCGCTGCGCGCGCCTTGTCGGCCGGGTCGATCGCATTCGCCTCGGCATCGAGGCCACGTGCCGCCCATTGGCCCAGCGCGCGACAACCCTCGGCATAGACGCGCATCGTCATCAGCATGCGGCGCACGTCGGGATGGACGATGATCGGATCGGCGGGCAGGTCGGGCCGCTTGGCCCCGCCCAGCGCACGCCCCTGCAACCGGTCCTTCGCATAGGCGACGGCCGACTGGTAGGCGATTTCGTTGACGCCCAGGCCCTGGATGCCGACCGAGACACGCTCGGTGTTCATCATGGTGAACATCGCGGCGAGGCCCTTGTTCAGCTCGCCCACGACCCAGCCCTTGGAGTCGTTGAACTCCAGCTGGCAGGTGGCCGACGCCTTCAGGCCCATCTTGTGTTCGATCGCCGCGACGCTGACGCCATTGGCGGGGCCGACCGAGCCGTCATCCTTGGGCAGATATTTCGGCACCAGGAACAGGCTGATCCCCTTCACCCCCTTGGGCGCATCGGGCGTGCGCGCGAGGACGAGGTGGATGACATTGTCGGTCAGGTCATGGTCGCCCGCCGAGATGAAGATCTTGCCGCCGGTCAGCAGGAACGAACCATCCTCCTGCGGCTCGGCCCGGGTGCGCAGCAGACCCAGATCGGTGCCGCAATGCGCCTCGGTCAGGCACATCGTGCCGGACCATTCGCCCGAGATCATCTTGGGCAGATAGAAGCTCTTCAGGTCTTCCGAGCCATGGCCCATCAACGCGGTGGTCGCGCCGTGGGTCAGGCCGGGATAGAGGCTGAACGACAGGTTGGTCGCGCAGATCATTTCCTCGACCAGCTTGTTCACCGCCTCGGGCAGCCCCTGCCCGCCATATTCGACCGGCGAGGCGAGCGCGGCCCAGCCGCCTTCGCAGAACTGGCTATAGGCTTCCTTGAAGCCGGCGGGGGTACGGACGACGCCGTTCTCCAGCTTGCAGCCCTCGATATCGCCGCTGGCGTTCAGCGGCAGCAGCACTTCCTGGGTGACGCGGGCCGCCTCTTCGAGGATCGCGTCGTACAGTTCGGGACCGAATTCGTCCTGCCCCGCGACAGGGCCGAATTCGTCCTCCTTGAACAGTTCGTGGAGGACGAAACGCATGTCGCGTAGCGGCGCGTTATAGACTTGCATGGGATTATCCTCTCCCGATCAGTTGCGCAGCGGCTTGCCGGTTTCGAGCATATGCTCGACCCGCGCCTGGGTCCGCGCATCCTTGACGCTTTCCATGAAGGCGGCGCGTTCCAGCTTGAGCAGCTGATCCTCGCTCACCTCGTCGATAATGTCGGCCTCGCCGCCGGTGACGATGTTCGCCAGACGGCTAGCCACCACCACGTCATAGGGGGTGGCGACGCCCTTCTTGGCGAAGTCGGCGACCGCACCGTTGAAGGCAACGCGTCCGGCCGCACCGGGCAGGCGGAAGACCGGCTTTTCGGGCGGCTGATAGCCCTCGACCAGCGACAGCGCCTTCTGCTTGGCATCGGCCAGCAGACGGTCGCGGTTCATGGTGATGCCATCGTCCTTGCGGAGATAGCCGAGGTCCTTCGCCAGCGCCGCCGAGCGCGATACCTGCGCGGTCGAGATGGTCTCGAACGCCTTCATCGCGGCGGGCATCGGCCCCTTGGGCATCTTGGGCGATTTGGCGAGACGGTCGATCAGCTCGCCATTGCCGCCCCAGCCCGGCACAAGGCCGACACCGGTTTCGACCAGGCCGATATAGGTTTCGGCATGAGCCTGGATCGCATCGGCATGAAGCGAGATTTCGCACCCGCCGCCCAAGGCCATGCCGGCCGGGGCCGCGACCACCGGGAAGGGCGCGTATTTCAGCGCCTTATACGCCTGCTGGCCTGCGACGATCAGCTTGTCGACTTCGCCCCAGGCCGCGATGTTCACCGCGAACATGGCGAGACCCAGGTTCGCACCCGCCGAGAAGTTGCTGCCCTCATTATAGATGACCAGCGCCTTATACTGGCTCTTCACCAGCGCGATGGTCTTTTGCAGCAGCGACAACACCTGCTCGTCGATCGCGTTCATCTTCCCCGTGAACTCGAACGCCACGACGCCGTTGCCGACATCCCAGGCCGAGGCCGAACCGTTCTTCAGCAGCGGCTCGGAGCGCAGCTTGATGTCTTCCAGCAGCAGCACGCCCTCGGCACGGACGACGTCGGCATAATCGCCGCCGAGCGTCAGATACTGACGCTTGCCATCGACCACGCGGTAGAAGGGGCGGTCGCCCGCCGTCTCCAAGAGCGCCGGGACCGGCTTGCCCTCGGCGCGCAGCCGCTCGGCCAGCTTGCCCGGACCCATGCGGTCGATCAGCTCGAACGGGCCGAACTTCCAATTATAGCCCAGCTTCATCGCGTCATCGATCGCGACCACATCATCCGCCGCTTCACCGACCAGACCGGCGGCATAGGACAGGACCGGCCCAAGGATCGCCCAGGCATAGTCGCCGACCTTGCCCGGCGTCGCGACCAGTGCGGCCAGGTCCTTTTCGGCGCGACCGGGCAGACGCTCGGGCTTTTTCTCCGCGCGATACTCGCCGGTCTTCAGGTCGATCGCCTGCTTGGCCTTGGTGCCGTCAGGCTTGCGGTCGAGGCGGTAGAAGCCGCCCTTGCCCTTGCGGCCGGTAAAGCCCTCCGCGATCATCTTGTCGACCAGCGGCAGCGGGCGGATCGTGTCGAAATAGGCATCGCCCTCCGGCAGGGTCGAGGACAGTGACTTGGCGAGCAGTGGCATCAGGTCGATACCGACGAGGTCGATCAGCCCGAAAATGCCGGTCTTGGGCACGCCCATCGGACGCCCGCCGATCTGGTCGGCTTCCTCGACGGTCAGCCCCTGGTCCATCGCCGCGTTGATCGCGACCGCCAGCCAATAGGTGCCGATGCGGTTGGCGATGAAGCCCGGCGTATCCTTGGCGCGGACGATCCGCTTGCCCATGCGGTGATCGACGAACTGCTCGACCTTCGCCGCGACACCGGCATCGGTGTGCTCGGAGGTCACGATCTCGATCAGCCGCATATAGCGCGGCGGATTGAAGAAATGGGTGATGAGGAAGTCGTTCTTGAACTGCGCCGACCGCCCCTCGACCAGATGGCCGAGCGGGATGGTCGAGGTGTTGGACGACACCGCCGTACCGGGGCGCTTCAGTTCTTCCAGCCGGGCATAGAGCGCCTGCTTGATGTCCAGCCGCTCGACCACCGCCTCGACGATCCAGTCGCACTCGGCAACCTTGTCGAGGTGATCCTCGATATTGCCCGTTTCCACCAGCTTGGCGGCGGCAGGCGACATGAAGGGCGCAGGCTCGGTCTTGAGCATCTTGGCAACCGCACCCTTGGCGATGGCGTCGCGGTCGGCGCCCTCCTTGGGCACGATGTCGAGCAGCAGGACAGGCACACCGGCATTGGCGACTTGCGCCGCGATGCCAGCCCCCATCACCCCTGCGCCGATCACGCAAACCTTGTTGATCGTCTCAGCCATCATGCGCGCTCCAGCACAGTCGCGATGCCCTGCCCGCCGCCGATGCACTGGGTCGCCAGCGCATATTGGCCGCCGTCACGTGCCAGCAAAGCCGCCGCCTTGCCGACGATGCGCGCACCGGTCGCGCCCAGCGGATGGCCGATCGCGATCGCGCCGCCGTCCTTGTTGATGGTCTCTTGCCTAAGGCCCAGGTCGCGGATGCAGGCGATCGCCTGGCTGGCAAAGGCTTCGTTGATCTCGACCACGTCGAGGTCACCGGCCGAAATGCCCGCACGCTCCAGCGCCTTCTTAGACGAACCGATCGGACCGAGACCCATCGTCTCGGGCTCACAGCCCGAAATGCCGACCGACTTGATGCGGGCCAGGATCTTCAGACCGTGGCGATTGGCGAACTCTTCCGAGGTGACCAGCACGGCGGCGGCACCATCGGTCAGCGGCGACGCGGTACCCGCGGTCACGGTGCCATCCTTGTCGAAGGCGGGCTTCAGGCCGGACAACACTTCCTCGGTTGTGTCGGGACGGATCAGGCCGTCCTCGGTCACATCGCCCGCCTTGGTGTGGATCGGCACGATCTCATCGGCCAGACGCCCGGCGGTGCGCGCCTCGGCGGCCTTCTTCTGGCTGGCGACGGCGAACTTTTCCTGCTCGGCGCGGGTGATCTGATACTTCTCCGCGACATTCTCGGCGGTCTGGCCCATGCCCATATAGGCGCCCGGCCGGGCAGCGGCGAGTTCGGGGCTGGGCAGCGGGTTGTAGCCGCCCATCGGCACCCGGCTCATCGATTCGATACCGGCGCAGATGAACGCCTCGCCCGCGCCGATCTGGATCTGGCCCATCGCGATATGGATGGCGGACATGGACGATCCGCAGAAGCGGTTCACGGTCATGCCGCCGACCGACAGCGGCAGGTCCGCCAGCAGGCCGATCAGGCGCGCGACGTTCATCCCCTGCTCGCCTTCGGGGAAGGCGCAGCCCAGGATGATGTCTTCGATCTGCGACGCGTCGACGCCGGTCCGCTCGATCAGGCCGCGAATCACCTGCGCGGTCAGATCGTCGGGGCGAACCCGGGCCAGGGCGCCCTTGCCCGCCTGAGTGAAGGGAGAGCGGGCATAGCCTGCGATCACGATGTTGGTCATCCAATCCTCTCTTGTGCGGTCATCTTTGGGCTTGCAGCCTCACGTTAAGGTGCGTTACCTACCCTATACGTAAATACCATAAGAAACTCGACCGCAATCGACAACCGGGTATGGTCGAAAAAATATTGAGGAGAGCCGCACGATGACGATCCGATCCGTCGAACAGGCTGTGGGTGGTGGCAAAGGGGGGCAGGCAACGGGACGGCCCTTGTCCTTCGAACCCCGACTGCTGACCGACATGTTCGAGACTACGGTACGGCGACATCATGATCGCCCGGCGGTCGATTTCATGGGGCGGATCACCCGCTATGGTGAACTCGGCGATATGGTCGATCGCGCCGCCGCCGGGCTTCAGGCGCTGGGCGTCAAGCGGGGCACGCGGGTCGCGCTGTGCCTTCCCAACATCATCTATTATCCCGTCCTGTTCTTCGCGACGCTCAAGGCCGGCGGCATCGTCGTCAATGTGAACCCGCTCTATGTCGACCGCGAGCTGTGCCACCTTCTGGAGGATTCGGGCGCGGAGATCATCGCGACCTGCGACATCCCCGACATCTATGACCGGGTCAGCACGGCGGCCGAGAAGCTGTCGCTGCGTCACGTCATCTCATGCCCCGTCGCCGGCGCCCTGCCCACGGTGAAGGGCCTGGCTTACCGCCTGTTGAAGCGCGCGATGATCGCGCCGCCGGGACCCGCCCCGCGCCACCTGACCTTCGCGCAGATGATGAAGCGCGGCACCACCGCGACCCCTGTCGCGGTCGAACCCGACGACGTGGCCGTCCTGCAATATACCGGTGGCACCACCGGCAGCCCCAAGGCGGCAATGCTGTCGCACGCCAATCTGGTCGCCAATGCCGATGCGATGGTGATCCATACCGGTGGCGAGGATGCGATCGGGGCGGAGCGGATCCTGGGCGTGCTGCCCCTGTTCCACGTCTTCGCGCTGACCACGGTGCTCAGCTTCGCGATCCGCGTCGGGGCCGAGATGATCCTGCTCCCCCGGTTCGAACTGGACCAGGTGCTCAAGACCATCGCGCGCCGCAAGCCGACCTATTTCCCCGCCGTGCCCACCATCTACAACGCGATCGCCGGCGTGGCTGAGGCGCGCAAGGTCGACCTGTCGGCGATCAAGGCCTGCATTTCGGGCGGTGCGCCCCTCCCCGCCGAGGTGCGTATCGCGTTCGAGACGACGACCGGCGCCAAGCTGGTCGAAGGCTATGGCCTGTCCGAGGCATCGCCGATCATCACCTGCAATCCGCTGACCGGCGAGAACAAGGGCGGCTCGGCCGGCCTCCCCTTCCCCGGCACGATCATCGAAATTCGCGACCGCGACAATCCCGACCGGCTGATGCCGCCCGGCGAGGTCGGCGAAATCTGCGCGCGCGGGCCGCAGGTCATGTCAGGCTATTGGCACAAGCCGAGCGAGACCGAACAGGTCTTCATCGACGGCGCGCTGCGTACCGGCGATGTCGGCTATCTCGACGAGGACGGTTATCTGTTCATCGTCGACCGGATCAAGGACGTGATCCTGTGCGGCGGCTATAACGTCTATCCGCGCATGATCGAGGAAGCGCTGTACGAGCATCCGGCCGTCGCGGAAGCGGTGGTGATCGGCATCCCCGACAGCTATCGCGGCCAGTCGCCCAAGGCCTTCGTCAAGCTCGCCGCCGATCACCAGGCGACGCCGGAGGAACTGCGAACCTTCCTGCAGGACAAGGTCAGCAAGATCGAACTTCCCCGCGAGGTCGAAATCCGCGAAAGCCTGCCCAAGACCCTGATCGGCAAATTGTCGAAGAAGGAACTGGTCGAGGAAGAATTGGCGAAGGCGGCGGCCAAGGCGGCTGCGGACGGGGGAACGGCAGGGTGAGTGACGAGGAGGAGTTGCGCGGCATCCAGGATGTGGCCAACAGCCTGGGGGTGACAACGCGCACGTTGCGCTTCTATGAGGATCGCGGCCTGATCGAGCCGCGCCGGGTCGGGACCGCACGTGTCTATTCCAAGCGCGAGACGGGTCGGATGCAGCTGATCCTGCGCGGCAAGCGGCTGGGCTTCTCGCTGCGCGAGATCGAGGAGTTCCTGCGGCTGTACGATGCCGATCCGCAGCATGTCGAACAGATGCGCGTCCTGGCGGAGCGGTGCCACGAACGGGTGGACGAACTGCGCCAGCAAATGACCGCGCTCGTCCAGACGATCCAGGAGCTGGAAACGATCGAACGCGAAGCGCGCGACCGGATCGCCAAAGCGGGGGCGTGACTTGATCCTCTCCGGCACGGGGAGGTGGCAGACCGCAGGTTTGACGGAGGGGGGCTTCTACTGCAATCCCCCCTCCACCATGCTGCGCATGGCCCCCCCTCGTGCCGGGGAGGATAACGTTTAACCCCCCGTCGGCGCGCGCCAGCCTAGGCCGAGCGCCTTTTGCAGCGCGACGTAGTCATTGGTCAGTCCGGCGACCGCCTGCGACAGCGACTGCTGCGCCGCCACACGCTGACGCTCGGCGTCCAGCGTATCGATCAGCGTCGCGGCCCCCGCCCGGTAACGCTGCTGCATCAGCACCGCCGAACGATCGGCCGACGCCTTGGCGCGCGCCAGGGTCGCCACCGTGTTGCGCCGCGCGCGGAACCGGGCCAGCGAGTCCTCGGCATCGCGCAGCGCGGACAGGACGGCACCGCGATACCGCGCCTCGGCCTCGTCGCGCGCGCCCTCTGCCTGACCGACACGGGCATTGGCGCGGCCGAAGTTCAGCACATTCCACTGAAGCATCGGCGCGCCCAGCGTCACCAGATTATCGAGGTCGGTCAGCGAGTCGAGCGAGGTGCCGCCGATGCCGATGATCCCCATGAGGTTCAGCCGGGGGAATTTGGCCGCCTCCGCCACGCCGATCCGCGCGGTCTGCGCCGCCAGGTTGCGCTCGGCCGCGCGAATGTCCGGGCGTCGTTGCAGCAGCGCGGTCGGATCGCCCACCGCGACCTGCGCGGGTGGCAGGGGAACGGGTGCCGCCTGGCCCAATCGCTGGTCGAGCGTCCCCGGTGCCTCGCCGATCAGGATCGACAGCGCGTTGAGATAGGTCTCGACCGAGGCCGAAAGCGGCAGAATCTGCGCGTCAGTGCTTTCCACCTGATTGCGCAGTCGCTCGACCTCCAGCTGTGAGGCGGTACCGTTCTGGAACCGCTGCTGCGTCAGGTTCAGCGTATCGCGCTGCATCCGCGACGCCTCGCGCGCCAGGATCAGCCGCTGCTGGGCATCACGCAGGCCCACATAGGCCTGGGCGACATCGGCGCTGAGCGACACCTGCGCGTCGGCGACATTGGCCTCGGCCGCCGCCGCGCTGGCGCGTGCCGCCTCGACCGTGCGGCGGCGACCGCCGAACAAATCGACCTCCCAGCTGGCATCGAAGCCCAAGTTGAAGAAGTCGATATTGGTGCCGCCGCCCGATCCGCTGGCGGAACCACCCGATGCGCCGCCATCGGCGCCACCCTGTCCGCCACCCTGTTCGCCGCCGCCCAAATTGAGTTCGGGAAGGTTGGCGTGCAGATAGGTGGCGCTGGCATTGGCGTTGGGCGCCTGGTTGGCGCGTTCCAGCCGCAGCGCCGAGCGCGCCTGCTTCAACCGCGCCTGCGCCACCGCGACATTGGGATTGGACGCCAGCGCGCGCTCCTCCAGCCAGGTGAGCATCGGGTCGTTCAGCGTCGTCCACCAGTCGGCGACCGCCGGTGCGGTCGTCGCCAGCGTATTGTCGGCGCGCACGAAGCCGGCGGGCGGCGTCGGGGCCGAGCCGATGCCCTTGGGCGGGCCGGCATAGTTCGGGCCGACGGTGCAGGCCCCCAGCAGGAGAAGCGGGATCAGGGAAAGCTGCTTGCGCATCATGGGTCTCAATGCATCGCCACCGGGCCGCCCTGGGGCAGCGGGCGGAGGAAGAGGACGAGCGGCATCACCATCAGGATGCCGACGCACAGGATGAAGAACAGGTCGTTATAGGTCATCACCAGCGCCTGTTGGCGGATGGTGTTGCCGATCATGCGATAGGCCGCCTCGGTGCTGCCGAACTGCTGGGCCAGGCCCGACAGCCAGTCCTGCACCGACTGCGAATTGGCCGACAGCGATTCCTCCAGCCGTCGCTCGTGCAGGAAGCTGCGCTGATCCTGCACGGTCGCGATGCCGGCCAGCGCGAACGAGCCGCCCAGGTTGCGCGCCGCGCTGAACAGCCCGGCGGCGTCGCCCGCCTGTTCCGGGGGCACCGACGAGATCGCGGCCTGGTTCAGGAACAACATGCCCAGGATGGTGCCGATGCCGCGCAACAGCTGCGAGTCCGTGAACGAACTCCCGGTCGAATCGGCGGTCAGCACCGTATCGATGCCAGCACTCAACGCCATGATGCCCAGGCCCAGCCCCACCGCGATGCGGATATCGACCTTTTTGATCAGGAACGGGGTGAAGGGCATCATGATGAGGCTGGGGATACCGCTGAGCAGCACCACCTTGCCCGCCTGGAACGCGTTATAGCCCGCGATCGCCGCCAGGAACTGCGGGATCACATAGGAGGTGCCGTAAAGCACCATGCCCAGCACGATGCCCATGATCACGACGCTGCCGAACTGGCGGTCGAGCAGCAGCTTCAACCGGATGACCGGGCGCGACGCCACGAACTGACCGGCGAAGAGCAGCCCGAAACCGATGAGCGACAGGATGGTCAGCTCGATGATCTCTCGCGATTCGAACCATTGCTCGCGCTGTCCCTCCTCCAGAACGACGGTCAGGCCGCCCAGGCCGAGCGCCAGGCCGGCGATGCCCAGCCAGTCGGCCTTCATCAGCTCGGACAGATGCGGCTTCTGGTGCGGCAGGCCGACGAGTAGCAGCGTCACCAGGATCGCGCCGACCGGCACGTTGAGGAAGAAGGCGTAATGCCAGCTGATATTCTCGGTCAGCCAGCCGCCGATCAGCGGCCCCATGACGGGGCCGAGAATGGCGGTGACGCCGAAAAAGGCGGTGCCGATCGGTTGCTGCTCGCGCGGCAGGCGGGTGGCGATGATGGTCAGCGCGGTCGGGATCAGCGCGCCGCCGGTGATGCCCTGCCCCGCGCGCCCGACGATCATCATCGTCAAATTGGTCGACAGGCCGCACAGCACCGAAAAGGCCGTGAACAGGATCGAGGCGATCAGCAGGAAGGTGCGCAGGCCGAGCAAGCGCTCCAGCCAGGCGGACAACGGGATGATGATGATCTCGGCGACCAGATAGGAGGTCGCGATCCACGTCCCCTCCGTGCCGCTCGCGCCGATCTCGCCCTGGATGGTGGGGAGCGCCGAGTTGACGATCGAGATGTCGAGCGTCGCCATCAGCGCGCCGATGCTGCCCGCAGCAACGGCGAGCCAGGCGGTCAGGTCGGCCTTGGCCGGGGCACCGCCGCTCGCGCGGGCGGGTACCTTGGCCGGGCCGCCCCGGGCGGGGGCCGCAGCGGCGCTCACCGGCCCTGCGCCCCCTCCCGCGCTTCGTTATGCTGGTCCTGTTCCTCCGCGATGCGCTTCAGCGCGCCCTTGGCGGAGCGGGTGTCGACCGTCACGTCGACCGACATGCCGGGGACGAGCAGGCCGCGCGTCTGCGGGTCGGCGTCGACCGCGATGCGCACCGGAATACGCTGCACGATCTTGGTGAAGTTGCCGGTCGCGTTCTGCGGCGGCAGCAGCGAGAATTGCGCGCCGGTGCCCGGTGCCACGCTGTCGACATGGCCCTTGATCTCGACGCCGGGCAGCGCATCGACCTCGATCTTCACCGGCTGGCCGGGACGCATCAGGCCCAGCTGCGTCTCCTTGAAATTCGCCTCGATATACAGCTGGCTGACCGGCACGATCGACATGGTACGGGTGCCCGCCTGGACGAACTGGCCGACGCGTACCGTCTTGTTGCCGACGCGGCCGGCGATCGAGGCGCGGATCGTGGTCGAGCCGAGATTGACCTCGGCCGCGTCCAGCTGCGCCTGAGCGGCCTGCCCCTGCGAGCGGGCCTGCTGAACCTGCGCGTTCAGCGTGCCGATGCGACGACGCGACGCGGCCAGCGCGGCATTGGCCGCCGCGACCTTGGCATTGGCCTGACGCGCCTGGTTCTGCAGCTGCGACAGGCGCTCGCGGCTTTCGGCGCCCGATGCGGCGAGCGGGGTGTAGCGCGCGACTTCGGCCTGCGCGAAGGCGGCATCGCTCTGCGCGGCGCGCAGATCGGCCTCGGCCCGGTCGATCGCGGCCTGCTGCTCGCGGATCTGCGCCTGGACTCCCTCGGCATTGGCGCGTGCGACGCCGATCTGTGCCTCGATCTGCGCAGTCTGCGCGCGGTAATCGCGGGTATCGATCTGAAGCAGCGGCTGACCGGCGCGCACCGCCTGGTTCTCGCCGACGAACACCTTGTCGACATAGCCCGACACCTTGGGCGCGACCGTGACCGCATCGGCCTGGATGAAGGCGTCGTTGGTCGACTGCATATACTGGCCGACGCTCTTGTAGCGGGCATACCAGAATACGCCCGCGATGATCGCGACCGCGGCCACGACGATCAGGATCAGGCGGATACGCCGCTTCTTGGCGGGCGAAGCCGTCTCGATGGGGCTTTCGTCCGCCTCGTTGTTCGCGGCGCCGTCCTGGCCGTCATTCACTTGGTTAGCGTCGGCCATGCCGGCCTCCCTGTCGATGGAATCAATAATACTCGGTGGTGCATTTGCTCGCACTTGCACAATAAGGCAATACCATTTATTGAGTTACCTCATATTATGGCTGTTCGTGAATCCCTGCTCGTGCGGTATGCCCGCCTGTATGTACGCCTGCACCGGGTGCTCGATCGGCGGATGGCGGCGCAGGGCGCGTCGCTGGCGCGCACCAAGATGCTGATGTTCATCGACAAGCATGCCCCGACCCGTGCCGCCGACATCGCCGAATGTTTCGGCGTGGCGCCGCGCACGGTCACGCAGGCGATCGACACGATGGAGCGCGATGGGCTGGTCCGACGCGTCCCCGATCCCCATGACCGCCGCGCCAAACGGCTGGACATCACCGATAGCGGACGACGGGTGCTGCGCCAGACCGAACCGTTGCGGCTCGAACTGGTCGATCTGACCTTCGGCACGCTGACCGAGGAGGAGGCGGCGCAGTTCGACCGCATCCTCGCCAAGCTGGAAGACGCGGTCGCGGAGATCCCGGTCGCCTAGACGGCGGAGCGTTGCGTTTCGATGTACGTGCGGCATGCCCCCGTCCCCTCTCCCGACTGGATGCGTCCGATCGCTAGTAGAGCCGGAGCGTCGCGGGCGGCTCGCTGGGACGCCCCCCTTTCGCGATGGCGTAGGCGGCATGGACCGCCGCCCCCAGGCTGCCGGGGCGAAACGGCTTCGATATGCAACCGATGATCAGCGGGTGGCCACCCTGATCGGGGCAATTGCCGCTGAGGAATACGCAAGGGATACCGCGATCCGCGATCAACCGAGCGGCGGTGATCCCGCAGTCGCCCTCGGCGAGCTTCACGTCGCACAGCACGAGGTCCGGGCGCTCGGCATCCACCGCCTCCAGCGCGGCGGCGAGCGTATCGGCGATGGCGGTGACCTGATGGCCGTGAAGGGTCAGCGCGTCCTCGACCAGCATGGCGACCAGCGCCTCGTCCTCGATGATCAACAGCTTGAGCGGGTCGTGGCCGAACCGGCTTTCGTCAGACTGCGGAACCGTTCCGATGCTCGCCGCCATCATGCGGCATGACCAAAATCAGGCACCCGTCTTCCTCGCTTGTCAGCGTCGCACGCAATTGATGGCACAACCGCGCGACAAGCCGGTCCGTCTCTGCCAAAGCGACGCCAGATTCCCATCCGACGCCCTGAAACGAGATACGAAGCAATTCGTTCCCACCATCGGTCACCACCGTCATGACGATAGTGGGGACGGTCGTGCGCACCGCCAGCAGGGCGTCGAGCAATAGCGCCGCCGCCACCGCGCGTTCGATGGGAACGCTGACCGTATCGTCCGCCGAAACCGCCGCTGCGGCGCCATCACCGCGCAGCTGAGTGATGACGTCGCCGAACAGCGCGACCAGATCGACCAGGCCGGGCTCGGCCGTCGCATAGAGCGGGCGATGCGCACTCGCGAGCACCTGCAACCGCTCCGCCGCGCGTGACAGCGCGGCGCGGGTCACGCGGTCGGTGGCGGCGCGCCCTTCATTGGCGACGAGCCCGATCGCCACCTGCAGCGCGTTGCGCACCCGGTGGTTCAGCTCCTCCAGCAACCGGGCCTGCGTCTCGATCCCGTCGCGAAGCGCTTCCTCGATCCGCAGGCGATGCTTGGCCAGCGCGACATAGCGGCACAACAAGCGTAGCAGCCGCTGCTCTTCCTCAGTGAAAGGCCGGGCCAGGCGCCGCCCGAAACTGAGGCTGCCGAGCAGCTGGTCGCCAAAGAATAGTGGCATGCACAGATAGACCTCGATGCCGATCGCACGAATGAAGGCCGCGCAGGGATCGTCCGAGGACTGGATGTCGGTGACATGCAGCGGCCGTCGTTCGTCCATCGCCCGGCCGCAAAGCGAGGTCGCGACATCCATCCCCATCAAACCACCGCGCGCCTGCGAAGTCAGCCCGCCGAAGGCCTCCAGGCGGATGTCGTCGCCATCCACCCGAAAATTGAAGAACACGTCCAACCGCAATTCGTCCCGGATCAGGTCGAACAGCGTCTCGGTCATCAACACGGGATCGTCGGCCGCCATCAGCCGGTCGGTCGCACTGGCGATCAAGGCCAGATACCGGCGCGTAACGTCGGTGTCCCCGGCAAGCGGCGCGATCGCGTCGCCCGTCAAAGGCGCGCGATCCGAAGTCGATGATGCTGGTGGGGCCACGATTACAGCATAGGCACGCCCGTCCCCCGGTCCAAGAGGCATGCGGCGAATTATGACGGACCGCCCTGCCCGGTCGGCCGCATGAATGGGGCGGGTGAACGGGGCCTCCGCCCGTCCACCCGCCGCCTGGCCTCAACGCGCGGCGACCGCCGACTGGTCGACCGGAACCACCGGCAGCCAGACGCGGCTGGCATTGGCGCCGCCGCGTTCCAGCGTGATCGTCGCCTTGCGATAGTCACCGGGCTTGGCGGTGAAGATGTTGGGCACGAAGGTCTGCGGATTGCGGTCGTAGAGCGGGAACAGGCTCGACTGCACCTGGATCATGATCCGGTGCCCCGGCTGGAACACGTGGTTCACGGTCGGCAGGCGGAACTTATATTCCTGCACCTTGCCCGCGGGGATGGCGGTCGGGTTCGCGAAGCTGTTGCGATAGCGCCCCCGGAAGATGTCGAGGCTGATGGGCAGCTCATAGCCGCCCATCTTCGGGTCGTTCGCATTCTCCGCCGGATAGACGTCGATGATCTTCACCACGAAATCGCCATCCGTGCCCGTCGTGCGCGCAAACAGATCGGCGATCGGCGCGCCGGAGACGCGCACCGCCTTGGTCAGGACGGGCGTGCTGTAGGTGACGACATCGGTGCGGCCATCGACATGACGCTGGTCGCTGACCAGCCAGTCGCCCCAGCGACCATCGTTGAAGTTCACGGGGCGCGACAGGTGCGGCACCGGATTGGCGGGATCGGAGACATAGCTGTCCTGCCCCGCACCCGGCATCTGGAAGCTCAGCCCCTTGTCCGCCGAGAGATAGAGCGGGGTCAGCGGCGCGGCGCACCCGCTCTGGCAGGCGAGCGGCCATTGGCTGAGCTTGTCCCAATGGTTTTCGCCGGTGTTGTAGATCGCGGCCGCGGGCAGGTTCGCGGCTGGCCCGTCCTTTAGATACTGGTTGAACAGCGGCAGCACCATGTCCCCGCGGAATTGCTTGGCGGTGTCGCCATTCCACTGAAACGGACCCAGGCTGGAGCCGGTGCGGTTGATCTGGCTGTGCCGCCACGGCCCCATGACCAGATGGTTGTTGCCGATCTTGCCCTTGGCCTTCAGCGCCTCCCAGGCCGTGATCGCGCCGTACATGTCCTCCTGATCCCACAGCCCCTGTTCCCAGAGCGTCGGCACGTTGGAGGGGTTTGCCGCCAGCAGCTTGTCGAGCGCCTGGCCCTGCCAGTAAAAGTCGTACGACGGATGCTGGACGATGCGCTGCCAGAAGGGCAGCTGGTCATAGCCCGACTTCCTGGCCCACTCGTTCGCCGAGCCATAACGGAAATTTTCGTAATCGTCATAGCCGCCGCTGGACGGCGCCTTGCCCTCGCCCTTGTACCCGGTCTGCGACCCGATCCAGGCGATGTTGGCGAGGCGGAAGGCGCCGTAGTGGAACCAGTCGTCGCCCATCCAGCCATCGATCATCGGGCTTTCGGGCGCGGCGACCTTCAACGCAGGATGTGGGTTGAGCAGCGCCATGACGACGGTGAAGCCCTCGTAGGACGACCCGATCATGCCGACGCGGCCGTTGGATTCGGGCAGGTTCGCCTTGTTCACCAGCCAGTCAATCGTGTCATAGGCGTCGGTGACATGATCGACCTTCGTCGCGTTCAGCGGGCCGATGACGGGACGCGTGACGACATAATCCCCTTCCGAGCCGTATTTGCCGCGAATGTCCTGATAGACGCGGATATAGCCGGCCTTCACGAACTCTTCATCGGCCAGCGGCAGCGCCTCGATCATGCGAGTGCTGTCGGACCGCTTGGCGCGGCCCGCCGCGTTATAGGGGGTGCGGGTCAGGACGATCGGGGCGTTGACCGCCCCCTTAGGCACGACGATGACGGTGTAGAGCTTCGTCCCGTCGCGCATCGGCACCATCACCTCGCGCTTGTCGTAATCGCGTTCGGCGACGTTGGTCGGCGGGGTGAAGTTGGGCGGGATGTCGCTGACCGTCGAGTCCGTGACGACCTTCACCGGCGCGGTGGCGGACACGGGGCGCTGCTGCGCGGTGGCGGGGGTCAGGATGGCGAGCGCGCTCGCGGCAAGCAGGCAGGTGCGGAGAGTCATGGACGAACGGAACCCCTCAAGAACCGGTGGATGAGCCATCGTGCCGTGCGCATGGCGGCGCGGCAACCGGCAAGATGCAGGAAAGATACATTGTTACATTGACCGCGCAAGTCACAGCGATCATGTCAGCCTGCTTTCCTTTGCCGCCCCTCGCCCATAGAAGGGTCGATAAAGGCATGCCATTGTCATGGTATTACGGGAGGATGCGGCCGAGTGACGATAGTGAAGCGGCGCGGTCCCGCCCATAGCGCGCTGGCCCGTGACATCGGTATCGCGATCGTCACCGGGCGGATCACGCCGGGCTCGACCCTGCCGGGTGAGGTCGAGATCGCCGAGCAGCGCGGCATGTCGCGATCGGTGGTGCGCGAGGCGCTGCGCATGCTCGCCGCCAAGGGGCTGGTAGTCAGCAAGCCCAAGGCGGGCACCCGGGTGCGCGAGCGGCTGGAATGGAACCTGCTCGATCCCGACCTGCTCGCCTGGATGTTCGAGGGGGAGCCACCCGCCGGCTTCGTCAACAGCCTGTTCCAGCTGCGCCTGATCGTCGAGCCGGCCGCCGCCGAGCTCGCCGCGATCAGCCGCAACACGCGCCAGCTGTCGCGCATGGGCGCCGCGCTGGAGGCGATGGGCGAACATGGCCTCCACACCGAACAGGGCCGCGCCGCCGACCAGCTGTTCCACAACATCATCCTGGAGGCGACGGGCAACGAGCTGCTGATCAGCCTGTCGGGCAGCATCGGCGCGGCGGTCCGCTGGACCACGCTCTACAAGCATCGCGGCAGCCGGATGCCGCGCGACTCCATGCCGGAACACCGTCATTTGTTCGCCGCCATCGCCGATGCCGATGCCCCCGCCGCCCGCGCCGCGACGATCGTACTGGTCGACCAGGCCCGCGAGGATACCGAGCGCGCGCTGGCCAGCTAGGCTGCCAAATTCCTCCCTTGCAAGGGAAGAATGTAGAGCGTGATGGCATTCTATTGCGCCAATGCGAGCCCCTCCCCTTCAGGGGAGGGGTTGGGGTGGGGCATATCCCCTTGGCGCAGGGCTTGTGGAAGCGTCCCACCCCCGTCCCCTCCCCTGAAGGGGAGGGGTGGGATCATTTCAGGCCATCCTGCCCAAGCGATTCACCCCATCGGCCAGAGCGTCTTCAACGGCCGCGTCACGTCGGCCAGCGCATCCTCCGCCACGACCGCGCCTCCGGCGACCAGCGCCTTGCCCTGCACGAAATCGCGCATCGCGTTGACGCAGTCGAGTGCGATCACCTTGCCCGCACGCAGATAGACGATCGAGAAGCTCCGCGTTGCCGGATCGCCGCGCAGGATGGCACGATCATGGCCGATCGACAGCCCGACCGTCTGCAGCTTCAGATCATATTGGTTGGACCAGAACCAGGGCACCGCATGATAGGCCGCTTCACGCCCGGCGATCGTCCGCGCCGCCGCCGTCGCCTGATCGTTCGCGTTCTGGACCGACTCCAACCGGATCACCGCCCCGCCGGCAAAGTCATTGGCGTGCGCGGCGCAGTCGCCGACCGCGAAGACATGCGGCAGGCTGGTCCGCCCCTGCGCATCGACGATCACGCCATTGTCGCCCGAAGCGCCTGCGGCGAGCAGCGGCGCGACCGCCGGCACGATGCCGATCCCGACGATCGCCATCTGCGCGGGCAGGACCGTGCCATCCGCCAGTCGGACGCCGGTGACCGCCCCCTCGCCCTCGATGCAGGTCACGCTCTCGTTCAGTCGCACGGTCACGCCATGCGCGCGGTGCTCGGCCTCATAGAAGCGCGACAGCGCCTCTCCCGCGACGCGCGCCAATACGCGGTCCTGCGCCTCGACGATCGTTACCTGCTTGCCGAACTTGGTCAGCACGGCCGCCGCCTCCAGCCCGATATAGCCGCCGCCAATGACCACGACCTGATCGACACCGGGTAGTTCGGCGATCAGCCTGTCGACATCGGCACGCGTGCGAACGCCGTGGACGCCCGCCAGATCATGGCCCGCGCAACTCAGCCGCCGCGCATGCCCCCCGGCCGCCCAGATCAAATGCTCATAGCCGATCACCGCACCGGCGGCGGTCATGACGCAGCGCGCCTCGGCATCCACCGCCGTGACTTCCTCGCCCAGGCGCAAGGTGACGCCGCGTTCGTCCCAGAAGCGTTCGGGCCGGATCAGGATACGCTCGAAGGGCTTGTCGCCCGCCAGATAGTCCTTGGACAGCGGCGGGCGTTCATAGGGGGGATAGGCTTCCTCGCCGATCATCGCGATCGTCCCGGCAAAGCCCTCCTGCCGCAGCGCGATCGCGGCCTGGGCACCGGCATGGCCGGTACCGACGATCAGGACGTCATAGGAGGCGGGCGGGGTCGGGGTCTGGCTCATGCCAGTTCCCTAGGACGGAACCGCACGGGCTGTCACCGGGCATGACAAAGCGTTGCGAGCGCGAAAGAGCATCTTCAATCGCGGGCCGCTTGCCGCTAGGGAGCGGGCAATTCTTCAGGAGACATCATGAGCAAGCTGCATCTCGTCTTCGGTGGCCGCGTCAGCGACCCGCAGACCCTGGACTTCGTCGATCCCGCCGGACTGGAAGTGGTGGGCGTGTTCCCCGACTATGCCACCGCCGAAAAGGCCTGGCGCGCCGCTGCGCAGCGGACGGTCGACGATGCGGAAATGAAGTTCGTCGTCGTCCACCTGCACCGCCTGCTCGAGCCGACGCTCGATTGATCCCGGTTTTGGGCGAAGTTGGGGGCATGGCCTTCGACTTCGCTCAGGCTGAACGGCGGTTAGGATTAGGAACCCTACCCATAGACCGCATCGCGCTCGTGCCGAGCGCCTTGTTTGAGCCGATCCCCCCTCCGTTCGCACTGAGCGAAGTCGAAATGCACGGGAAAACGGTCATGCTGGGCGATATGTAAACCCCGCCCGGGACATGAAGCCCCATCCCCTCAGGCGTTACGATAACGCCACAATAATAGCGGCTTGGCAAAGACCAGGCCCGCCACAAAACCGCCGATATGCGCGGCGATTGCGATCGCCCCCACACCCATGCCGGCATAGCCGATCAGCAACTGGATACCGATCCAGCCCGCCGCCAGCCACAGGACATGGGTCATTTCCGCCGACAGCCCGGCCACGCCGCGCGTCGCCCGCCGGCGGCCGAAGAGCAGCGCATAGGCCCCGACGATCGCCGAGATCGCGCCGCTCGCGCCGATCATCGGCATGGGCGAACTAGGATCGGGAAAATACTGCGCGATCGCGGCGGCATAGGCGCCTACGACATAGAGGATCGCGATCCCACGCGGCCCCAGCGCGCGTTCCGCCTGCGCACCGCAATAGACCAGCATGATCAGGTTGAACGCGATATGCGCAAACCCGCCATGGATCAGCGTGGCGGTCAGCGGCGTCAGGATGGTCGGCACCGCGAAACCGAAATCGGGGGGCAGCGCCGCCCCTTCGAAACGCAACGGGATGAACCCCGCGCCGACCGCCGCATCCGGCACCAGGCCGGTCAGGATCAGGAACAGCGACACGATCGCCGTGACGGCCGCGATGGCCGTCGTCGCCCGTGCCGCTGTCCAGTTCATCGGATCAGATGAATTCGATCTTGCTGACGAGGTAATAGCGGTCGCCCGACGGCACCGTCACCTCGACCTCTTCGTCCAGCTTGCGCCCGATCAGCGCGCGGCCGAGCGGCGAGTTGTAGCTGATCCGACCGGTCTTGGCGTCCGCCTCGGTTTGGCCGACGATCTGATACTTGACCGGCTTGTCATCCTCGTCGAGCAGCGTGACGGTCGCGCCGAACACGATCTTGTCGCCCGACAGGTCCTTCGGGTCGATGATCTGCGCGCGGCTCAGCTTGTCCTCGATGTCGGCGATCGTCGCCTCCACCTGGCCTTGGCGTTCCTTGGCCGCATGATATTCGGCGTTTTCGGACAGGTCGCCGTGCGCACGTGCTTCCTCGATCGCGTCGACGATCAGCGGCCGCTCTTCTTTCAGACGCCGCAGGTCCTGGGTGAGCTTGTCATAGCCCTCCTGGAGCATCGGCATCTTTTCGACGGTCGCCATATTCCTAGTCCCCAATTCTTACGCATTCCCGGTACGGACCGCCCTCCCCAAACCGGGAGGGCAGCCCGCCAGCACATCATGTTCTCATGTCGGGATCAGTTGTGCGAACGCGAATAGTAGGATTGCAGGGGACGTACTTCAAGACCACGGGTGCCGGCCGCCGCAATCGCCTTCGCCGCCTCGACGCTGGCGGGCGCCGTGGTGAAGTACGGGATCTTCTGGCCCAACGCGGCTTCACGGATCGGCTTGGAGTCCTTCAGGCTCTGCCACCCCTCGGTCGTGTTGAAGATCAGAGTGATGCCGCCGTCCTTGATCCGGTCGACGATATGCGGACGCCCCTGCGCCACCTTGTTGATCTTCTCGACCGTGACGCCTGCGCGGTCGAGATAATCGGCGGTGCCCCCCGTGGCGACGATCGCGAAGCCCGCCTCCGACAGCATCTTGGCGGCGGGGACGATATGCGGCTTGTCGCCGTCCTTCACGCTGATGAACACAGCACCTTCGGTCGGCAGGACGGTCCCGGCGCCCAGCTGCGACTTGGCGAAGGCGGTGGTGAAGTCGGGGTCGATGCCCATGACTTCGCCTGTGGACTTCATCTCGGGCGACAGCACCGGATCGACGCCGGGGAAGCGCGCGAAGGGGAACACCGCTTCCTTGACCGCATAATAATCGATGTGGCGATCGATCTGCGGCAGGTCGGCCAGCTTCTCACCCGCCATGACGCGCGCGGCGATCTTGGCGATGGGCGTGCCGATCGCCTTGGCGACGAAGGGCACGGTGCGGCTGGCGCGCGGGTTGACCTCGATGAGGTAAACCGTCCCGTCCTTCACCGCGAACTGGATGTTCATCAGGCCGCGCACGTTCAGCCCGCGCGCCAGCGCTTCCGCCTGACGCTCGATCTCGGCGATGATCTCGGCTGACAGGCTATAGGGCGGCAGCGAGCAGGCCGAGTCGCCCGAATGGACGCCCGCTTCCTCGATATGCTGGAGCACGCCCGCCACGACGACTTGGTCGCCGTCGCAGATCGCGTCGACGTCCACCTCGATCGCATCGCGCAGGTACTGGTCGATCAGCACGGGCGCGTCGCCCGACACCTGCACCGCCGTCTGGATATAATCCTCCAGCTGCTGCGGGCCGTCGACGATCTCCATGGCGCGGCCACCCAGCACGAAACTGGGGCGCATCAGCACCGGATAACCGACGCGATCGGCGACGATCAGCGCTTCCTCGCGGCTGCGCGCGATGCCGTTCTTGGGCTGGTGCAGCTTCAGCTTGTCGACAAGGGCCGCGAATTGCTCGCGGTCTTCAGCAAGGTCGATCGCGTCGGGGCTGGTGCCCAGGATCGGGATACCGGCCGATTCCAGCGCACGGGCGAGGTTCAGCGGAGTCTGGCCGCCGAACTGCACGATTACGCCGACCAGCTCGCCGTTCGACTTCTCGACGTCCAGGATCGCCAGCACGTCCTCGGCGGTCAGCGGCTCGAAATACAGCCGGTCCGAGGTGTCATAGTCGGTGCTGACCGTTTCGGGGTTGCAGTTGACCATGATCGTCTCATAGCCCGCATCCGCCAGCGCGAAGCAGGCGTGGCAGCAGCAATAGTCGAACTCAATGCCCTGCCCGATCCGGTTCGGACCGCCGCCCAGAATGACGATCTTCTTGCGGTCGCTGGGCACCGCCTCGTCCTCGGGCTCACCGAAGGTCGGGGCCTCATAGGTCGAGTACATATAGGGCGTCTTGGCGTCGAATTCGGCCGCGCAGGTGTCGATCCGCTTGAAGACCGGACGCACGCCCAGCTTCTGGCGATGCTCGCGCACCTCCTGCTCGGTGACGCCGCCGGTCATCATCTTGACGACCTCGTGGATCAGGCCAGACCCACGCGCGATACCGCGATCCATGCCGCGCAGGTTCGCCGACTGGAGCGCCAGATAGGCCAGCCGCTTGTCGGAGAAGCCCATCGCCTTCAGGCGGCGCATGCCCGAAGCGTCCTGCGGCAGGCCGTTCTGCATCACGTCGGCCTCGGCCGCGACGATCTCGGCGATCCGCTCCAAGAACCAGGGATCGTACTTGGCGATCGCATGGACCTCGGCGACGGTGAAGCCTTCGCGCAGCGCCTGGGCGGCGACCAGCAGCCGGTCCGGGGTCGCCTTGGCCAGCGCCGCCTCGATCTCGGCGCGTGGGGCACCCACCAGATGCTCGACATCGTTGAAGCCGCTGAGACCCGTCTCCAGGCCGCGCAGCGCCTTCTGCATCGACTCGTGGATGTTGCGGCCGATCGCCATCACCTCGCCGACCGACTTCATCGCGGTCGACAGCACTGGCTCCGAACCCTTGAACTTCTCGAAGGCGAAGCGCGGGATCTTGGTGACGACATAGTCGATCGTCGGCTCGAACGAGGCCGGGGTCGCGCCGGTGATGTCGTTCTCGATCTCGTCCAGCGTATAGCCGACCGCGAGCTTCGCCGCGACCTTGGCGATCGGGAAGCCGGTCGCCTTCGACGCCAGCGCCGACGAACGCGACACGCGCGGGTTCATCTCGATGACGATCAGGCGGCCGTCCTTCGGATTGACCGCGAACTGCACATTCGAGCCGCCCGTCTCCACGCCGATCTCACGCAGCACCGCCAGGCTGGCGTTGCGCATGATCTGATATTCCTTGTCGGTCAGGGTCAGCGCAGGCGCGACGGTGATCGAGTCGCCGGTATGGACGCCCATCGGATCGATATTCTCGATCGAGCAGATGATGATGGAATTGTCGTTGCGATCGCGCACGACCTCCATCTCATATTCCTTCCAACCGAGGAGCGATTCCTCGATCAGCACCTCGGTCGTCGGCGAGGCGTCGAGCCCGGCGCGGACGATCGCGATGAACTCCTCGCGGTTATACGCGACGCCGCCGCCGGTGCCGCCCAGCGTGAAGCTGGGGCGGATGATGGCGGGCAGGCCGACCTTCTCCAGCCCCTCCAGCGCTTCCTTCTCGGAATGCGCGATCGCCGAGCGGGCCGATTCCAGCCCGATCTTCTCCATCGCGACCTTGAACTTCTGACGGTCCTCGGCCTTGTCGATCGCCTCGGCATCGGCGCCGATCATCTGGACGCCGAACTTCTCCAGCGTGCCGTCATGGAACAGCGCCAGCGCGGTGTTCAGCGCGGTCTGGCCGCCCATGGTCGGCAGGACCGC
>NZ_JBNNOB010000039.1:0-27181 GCF_050274375.1 Sphingomonas sp. NPDC019816 | reverse complement strand
CGTCGCGCGCGTCGATCAGCGCGACGCGCGCCTCGCTGGCGAGGAACGACGCGACCAGCTTGTCGCCCGCCGGCGGGTCCCCGTCACGCGGCGCCATGGACCAGATCGCCCAGCCCGCGCGCATGACGGCTTCATCCATCATCGCAGGATGTCGGAACGAAAGCGTGAACACCGCCGTTCCGCCATGGTGGGCGTTCAATCCGAATTCATCCTGCGTCATGCACGCACCCTATCCATCGGCAAGGGGATCACCAATGCCAATCGGCCTTGCTGGCGTCCCGTCATGGGGCTACCCTCATGACGATGGTCAGTGCCGATAACTCGACCGGACGATCGCTGATCGACCAGCATGGCCGCACCATCCGCTACCTGCGGATTTCGGTGACCGACCGCTGCGATCTGCGGTGTCGATACTGCATGGCGGAACAGATGACGTTCCTGCCCCGCGCCAAGCTGTTGAGCCTGGACGAGATCGCCATCATCGCCGAACGCTTCATCGCGCGCGGGGTGACGCGCATCCGCCTGTCGGGTGGCGAGCCGCTGGTCCGGCGCGACGTCGCCGATCTCGTTCGACGCCTGGGCACGCATGTCGGCCATGGGCTGGACGAGCTGACCATGACGACCAACGCCACGCGGCTGGCCGACCATGCGCAGACGCTGGTCGCCGCTGGCATCCGGCGCATCAATGTCAGCCTGGACAGCCGCGATGCGGACCGTTTCCGCTACATCACCCGGCATGGCGACGTCCGACAGGTGATCCATGGCATCCTCTCCGCCCGCGATGCTGGTCTTTTGATCAAGATCAACATGGTTGCACTCAAGGGACTGAACGAAGACGAGATCGGTTCGATGCTGTCATGGTGCATTTCGGAGCGATTGGACCTGTCCCTGATCGAGACGATGCCGCTGGGCGCCATCGACGAGGACCGGACCGACCGCTTCCTGCCGTTGACCACCGTCTTCGACCGGCTGTCGGCCGAATTCCCACTGGTCCGCGCCGGTCACCGCACCGGCGGGCCGGCGCGTTACTGGCAGGTGGAGGGGACCGATACCCGCCTGGGCCTCATATCGCCGCTGACCGCAAATTTTTGCGACGGGTGCAACCGCGTGAGGCTGACGACCGAGGGCAAGCTGTATATGTGCCTGGGTCATGAGGATCAGGTGGATTTGAAGGCGGCGCTTCGCGATGGCGGCATCGCAGGGCTGGACGCGGCGATCGATATCGGGCTGGCGGCCAAGCCGGCACGGCACGATTTCCGTATCGAGGCCGGAGCCGCTCCGGCGGTCGGTCGTCACATGAGCGTGACCGGCGGATGACCATGCCTGTCCGGCGGGCGCTCGTCGCCTCGCCCACCGCGCCTGCCCAGGCCGCTGCGGAGGACCTTGCCCAAAGCACCGACTGGGTCGATTTCGACGAGGCCGATTATGTCATCGCGCTGGGCGGCGATGGCTTCATGCTCCAGACGCTGCACCGGATGCTGGAGCGGCGACGCGGCCCCGTGCCCGTATTCGGCATGAACCTGGGCACCGTCGGCTTCCTGATGAACGAGTGGCGCAGCTATGGCCTGGAGGATCGCCTGGCGCGCGCCAAGGCGTTCCGCGTCACGCCGTTGCAGATGACCGCGACCGGCATCGACGGCCGTGTCCAGACCCTGCCCGCGATCAACGAAATCTCGCTGCTGCGCGAAACGCGCCAGACCGCCAAGCTGGAGGTCATGGTCAACGACCGCGTGGTCCTGCCCGAACTGGCCTGCGACGGTATCCTGGCCGCTACGCCCGCCGGTTCGACCGCCTATAACTTTTCCGCACAGGGGCCCATATTGCCGCTCGGATCGGCGCTGGTGGCGCTGACTCCGATCAGCCCGTTTCGCCCGCGCCGCTGGCGCGGCGCGATCCTGCCGGACAAGGCGCGCATCTCGATCCGCGTGCTCGATCCGGGCAAGCGCCCCGTCTCCGCCGTCGCCGACCAGCGCGAGGTGCGCGACGTGGCGCAGGTCGACATCTGCATGGACCGGTCGCGCGAGTTGACGCTGATGTTCGATCCCGAGCATGCGCTCGACGACCGCATCACGATGGAACAGTTCGTCGCCTGACCCGGCATTTATCCACAGCTTTGACCGCTGGGCTTACGCAAAACCGTCAAAAAAGGGGTTGCGGCTTTTTTCGAGCCCTTTATAGGACCCCTCCACAGCGCCGGAACATTCCCTGATAGCTCAGCGGTAGAGCTCTCGACTGTTAATCGAGCGGCCGTAGGTTCGAATCCTACTCAGGGAGCCACCGGCGCTGTAGATATTCCAGATTGCGGCTTGAGCATAGGCTCGCCGCCCTCCCCTTCCAAATCCGATCGCAATATCTGCGCATGCCGAGCGCGTCCGCGCGACATCCTATAGGCTGGCAGCCGTCCGGCGGTGCCCATTCCTTCCCGATAAGGAAAGGAATGGGCGGGATCGACGTCAGAACGCCGACCAGTCGTCCGCCGCGACGGGATGGCCGTTCGCCACCAGTCGAACCGGCGATCCGGCGCGTGGGCCGATCGGCGCTGTGGCCCGGGGCATCGCCGGCATCGCGTCGGCCCGCACCCGGAACCGTGTGACATGGCCGTTCAGCTCATCGGCCTTTTCCGCCAATTCGCGCGCCGCCGCCGTCGTTTCCTCGACCATGGCGGCATTGCGCTGCGTCACGCCGTCCATCTCGTCCACCGCGACGTTCACCTGCGCGAGGCCGGTGGCCTGTTGCTCGGCCGAGGCGGCCAGGCTGCGCACCAGTTCACTGATCTCGGCCACGCGTTCGATGATCTGTTCCAGCGCCTTGCCGGTCTGCGCGACGAGCGCGACGCCGGCTTCGATCTGGTCGTTGCTGCTGGTGATTCGCTCCTTGACGTCCTTGGCCGCATCGGCCGAGCGCTGGGCCAGTGCCCGGACCTCGCTGGCGACGACGGCGAAGCCCTTGCCCGCATCGCCGGCGCGTGCCGCCTCGACGCCGGCGTTGAGGGCGAGCAGATTGGTCTGGAAGGCGATGCCGTCGATCACGCTGATGATCTCCGAAATCTCCTGGCTGGAGCGTTCGATGTCGTTCATCGCCGCCACGGCGTCGCGCACCACCTGACCACCGCCCTGTGCCGCGCTGTTCGCATCGGCGACCGCGATGTCGGCGCGCCTCGCGTCGGATGCGGACTGCGCGACCACGGTCGTGATCTGATGCATCGAGGCGGCGGTCTCCTCCAGGCTGGCGGCCTGTTGCTCGGTTCGCTGCGACAGGTCCTCGGATGCCGAACGGATTTCGCCGGACGCGGCGCGCAGCCCCGCCGAGACGCCGCCGACCGCCTGCATCGCCTGTTCCATCCCGGCCATCGCATCGTTGAAGTCGGTCGCCAGCCGCGCGAATGGCTGTTCCAGTCGGGCGTCGATCCGCGCGGTCAGGTCGCCGGCCGACAGGGCCTGCAACCCCGTGCCGACCGTCGAGACGATCAGCGCGGCCTGCTCGTCCTTCTCTCGGTCCGCCTGGGCAAGCTGGTCGCGCAGGGCCGCGGCGGCGCGCATCATGTCCCCGATCTCGTCGCGTGCGCTATTGTCCGCGATCGCGACCGATCGCTCGCCGGCCGCAAGCTGCGCCAGCGTGCCGCTCATCGCGCCGACCGGCCGGGCAATCAGGCGCACCAGCATCAGCAACATCGCCACCGTCAGCATCGCGACGAGGAGGACGGTGCCGATCATGATCAGCCGGCTGATCGAATAGGTGGTCTGCGCTTCGTCGACCAGCGCGTCGATGGCCCGCGACTGCTTCTTGCGCAGCGTTTCGGCCGCCGTGTTGGCGACGGTGAAATAGGGCCCGGCCACCCGGAACAGTGCGGTGGCATCGTCCGCCCCCGCCGTCGCCGCGCGCGACGTCTCTTCCGCGTGACTGCGATATTCGTCCCACGCCTTTACGAAATCGTCCAGCGCCGTGCGGGTATCGTCATCCGCCAGGCGCGGACGCAGCCAGGCGGCACGGCGTGCCACCTGATCGCGCAGCGCGTTGATACGCTGCTGCGCGGTTTCGCGGGCCTGGGGCGTGACGGCCAGCAGATGTTGTCCGACGGTCGCGCGGTAGGTCGCGGCCGCGGCGTTGATGACGGCGATCGCTTCCAACTGCGACCGTTGCTCGCCGCCGAGATTGACAGCCACGTCGCGCATCTCGCTGAGACGCACGACGGCCAGTGTCGCCAGGCCCAGCAGGGCGATCAGCAGGACGGAGAAACAGGCGATCAGTTTCGCTGGAATGCGCATGCTCTGCACGGAGGCTCTTCCTTTAATCCAACTACGCCCCCCAGCGTCGATCGCCTTCCCTGCCGTCGTCCGATTAAATTAACGTCATAAATCTAGGTTAAATAGGCTTAACGAAGCCATGAGGTGGATCAGCCGTCGATGACATGCGGCACGAACCGCGCCGTGTTCGACGTGATCAGTCCGCCCTCGCGAATACCCAGGCCGACCGCCGCGCCGTCCACGATCCAACTGCCGAGCACCGGAAAGCAGCCCGGCGCCATTTCGGGCAAGCGATAGAGCGACTGATAGACGTAACCCTCATCGCCATAGTCGCCCGCCGTCTGGGCGATGATGGCATCGGCGCGCCGGATCGAGACATTGGCCCCTTCGCGCGACAATAGCGGCTTGGCGACCGCGTCGCCGATCGGGATGGTAAAGCTGGCGGGCAGGAGATTGGGGTGACCGGGAAACAGGTCCCACAACACCGGCAGGATCGCCTTGTTCGACCAGATCATCTTCCAGATCGGCTCGATCCAGAAAAGGTCGCCGCGCGCCAGATTGTCGAGCAGATGCGGCGCGAAGCCCTCCCGAACCAGCCATTCCCAGGGATAGAGCTTGAACAGCGCCTCGATCCGCATGGCGGAAGCGTCGACGAAGCAATGGTCGTCATGATGCCATCCGATGTCCTCCATCAACAGCGGCAGCGTGGCGATCCCGGCCGCCTCGGCGGTGTCGCGCAGATAGGCGGCGGTGATCGCATCCTCGCCCGACAGGTCGGCGACATGGGCGACGTGCAACGTGGCCGGCAGCGCGGGGGCCAGCGCACGCCAGCGCGCGACCAGCGCCTCGTGCAGGCTGTTGAACTGGTCGAGTGCGGGAAAACATTCCGTCTTCCATTCCCATTGCACCACCGCCGCCTCCAACAGCGAGGTCGGGGTGTCGCAATTGAACTCGAACAGCTTGGGCGCATCCTGCCCGTCGAAGCCCAGGTCGAAACGCCCGAAATTGAGCGCAGGCGGTTCCGCCTCCCATGCCTCGCGAATGGGATCGTGAAAGGCGGGCGGGATCGCGAAGCGGGCGAGCAGCGCAGGATCGCCGACCACCGCCTCCCCGGCCGCAAAGAACAGGCGATACAGCTCGGTCGTCGCCGCCTCTATCCGGTCGATCTCGGCACCGGTGAAACGATAGCAGACGCTCTCGTCCCAATAGGGCCGATCGGCACCGGCATGCCAGACGAGACCCGACGCCTCGACCTTGGCCTGCCAGTCGGCGCGCGGCGTCAGCGTGTCGCGGATCATGAGCGGGCGCCGCCGAAATAATGCCCGGACGAACCGAAGCCACCCCGGCTGATCGCCGCCGAACGCGTTATCGCGGTGCCGGTCGGCGCGCTGCGGTACGCGGTGCCGCCCGCCGCGCGGAAGCTGCCGCCCCGGGCGCGTTCGCCGATAAAGGGAATGGTGCGTCCACGCCCCAGGAAATACCAGAAGGCTCCACCCCCGCCGCCGACGCGGTGCTGGCGACAGCGATCTTCGGGCAGGCGCTTGCCCTGCGCATCGGTACAGATCGCGGTGTCCGTGTCGGCGGTCCAGCCGTCGTCGCCCGCACCCCGGTTGCAACCGCTCGCCAGCAATGCGGCCGCCAGCGCGGTGGTCCATTTCAAATCGAAGGCCATCGAAACTCTCCCTACGCCATCATGGCGCAGCGCGGGCCCGCTTGACCAGCCTTCGATCCTTCACATAGGCAAGGGCGCGCCGGTTCCGGGCGGACCGGCGCCCCGCCGGCATCGTCAGCGACAGCGCACCTTGCCGCGATCGATCGAGCGACCCAGCAGCGCACCGCCGCCCGCGCCGAGCAGCGTGCCCAGCGTGCCGCCGCCGATCACATTGCCCAAGACGCCGCCGCCGACCGCGCCCACGACCAAACCGGTGGTGCCGTCGTTGCGCTTGCAATAGGTGCGGCCGTCACGGCCCCGGAAGACCTGATCGTTGCGGTTCAGGCGCCGCTCGCGATAATTGCCCCGGCGGTAATCGCGGGACGGTTCCCAGTCCTTGCGATCACCCTGCCAGCGATAATCGCGATTTTGGGCCATGGCGGGCGTTGCGGCGATCGGGGCGGCGACCGTCATAACGGCCAGTGCGGCGAGCAGCGGGGCTTTCATCGAAAATCTCCTTTTTACAATGCGGTCCAACGCACCGGCACCATCGCCGTTCAATTATGTCCGAAGCGATGGCATCATTGGCGCGGCTGAAGCATTGAAGGGGAATGCGCCAAGCTTCCACCATCCTGAATGTCGACACCCGTGGTCAGGGACTGACCGAGATCACCCGTGCCGTCGGCGCCTGGGTCCGCGACCAGGCCATGGAGGAAGGATTGCTGACCCTGTTCTGCCGCCACACCTCCGCCTCGCTGATCATCCAGGAAAATGCGGCCGCCGAAGTCAAGACCGACATACTGGCCTATTTCGCGCGTATCGCGCCCGAGGATGCCCGCGTCTATGCCCATGACGACGAAGGGCCCGACGACATGCCCGCTCATCTACGCACCATATTGACGGGTGTGAACCTGTCGGTCCCGCTGATCGGCGGACGGCTCGCGCTGGGCACATGGCAGGGAATCTACCTGTTCGAACATCGCCGTGCACCGCATCGGCGGTCGGTCGCGCTGCATATGATCGGCGAATAAGCAAGACGGTAAGGACATTTCATCGTGGGAGCAAAACCGTTCATCGCCCGTTCTGCCGTGATGAGATAAAGGTTTCGCGTGCCCTGGTCCGTCCAGAGTGCAGGAAAGGAAAAAGAGACCATGCAATTCGGTCGAAAGGTCGCTCTCGCCCTCGTCGGCGCCAGCACCCTGATGGTCGCAGGCTGCGCGACCGAAACCACCTACCGCCCGGCCACCGGATCGGGCTTTTATCGTACCGGCTATTCCGATCAGCAGCTGGAACCAGGCCGGTTCATCGTCAGCTTCGCGGGCAACACCGTGACGTCGCGCGACACCGTCGAGCGCTATCTCCTGTTCCGTGCGGCCGAACTGACGCTGGCCAATGGCTATGATTATTTCGTCATGGCCGATCGCGACACGCAGCTGCGGTCGCGCACCTATTCGACCCCCGGCGCCTTCGGGCCGGGCTTCGGCGGATGGGGTGGCGGCTGGTGGGGCCCGTCGTGGCGCTATTATGGCCGCGGCTTCGGCTGGCGCAGCTGGGACCCGTTCTGGGGTGATCCCTTCTTCGGCAACAACATGGATATCAACACGATCGACCGGTACGAAGCGACGGCCGAGATCGTGATGCGCAAGGGGCCGATCCCGCGCGACAACCTGCGTGCGTTCGACGCGCGGGCGATCGTCAACACCATCGGTCCGACGGTCGTCCTGCCCAAGTAACGGGCTTTGCTATCGACCGAAGGGGGCGGCTGTTCCGGCAGGACCAGCCGCCCCTTTTCGTTCAGGGCTCGCCGCCCCTTACCCGCCGCGCATTGACCATCCCCCGCAACGCATCGAGCCGCGAGCGGACCTCGACCTGGCCCGAGGGAACATCGCCGGGCGCACCGGAACGCCATTGCACCGATCGAATACCCACAAGTTCGCGGCGGAAGGCGCGGGCCTCGGCGGGGGTGATGTCACCGCTCTTGACGCCCGCCCGGATGCTGCGTTCGATCTTGCGGCTTTCGGAATGGATCTGGGTGGTACCGCCGCTCCATGCGGCCGGCGCAGTATTGGCGCCAACCGCGAAGGGTTTGGGCGTGTCAGCCGGCGGCCCCGGCCGGACGAACTGCGCCCATGCGGTGGCGGGCAGCGCGCATAATATCATGGCCGGAATCGCATATCGTTTCATGACCGTTCCTCCCTGTCGGGGAAGGATCGCGCGATGTTCCTGAACGAACGCTGTCTGGACTGTTCGTCCATACCCCGGAGGGCACCGCGTAGCGAACAGCGGGTGTAACCCTTGGCGGGCTCGGTCCGCTTCACCGGCCAGGCCCCCTCCACCATACTCCACATGGCCCCCTTGCCGGGAGGTATAAAAAAAGGGCGGCGAGCCGAAGCCCGCCGCCCTCTATATCACACCGGTCGGAAAAAGATCAGGCCGTCACCGCCCCGTGGCAATGCTTGTACTTCAGCCCCGAACCGCACGGGCACGCCGCGTTGCGGTTGACGCGGCCTTCCCATTGCGTCGGATCGGTGCCCAGATCCGCACCGTCGGGCTGCGGGATCTGCATCGGCGGCATCTGCGGCTGGAGCAAGCCACGCGCGGCGGCATCCCAGTCGTTGCTATTGTCCTCGCCAGTGAACGGATCGAAGTGCGAAGTGATGAAGTCCGGCAGTTCGGGCAGTTCGGGCGGCGCCTGAAGCTGGAACTGGGCATAGGCGATGGTGCGCGTCACATCCTCACGGATATTGTCGAGCATCCGCTGGAACAGCGAAAACGCCTCGTGCTTATACTCGTTGATCGGCGTCTTCTGCGCATAGGCGCGCAGATGGACGACCTGGCGCAGCGCGTCGAGCGTCGCCAGATGCTCCTTCCAGTGATGGTCCAGATTCTGGAGCAGGATCGACTTTTCGACGCTGGTCCAGGTGTCGGGTTCCAGCTCCTTGGCCTTGGCCTCGACCATCGCATCGGCCTCGGCGGTGACGCGCTCCAGCACGATCTCGGGATCGATCGCTTCCTCGGTCAGCCAGTCGTCGACCGGCGGCTCCATGTTCAGCAGGTCCTTCAGCTGCTGCTTCATGCCCGCGACATCCCATTGCTCGGGATAGCTGTTGGGCGGGCAGGCGGTGCCGACAATCGCGTTCACCGTCTCGGCCCGCATGTCGGCGACGACCTCGCCCACCGTCTCGGCGTCCATGATGTCGGCGCGCTGTTCGTAGATGACCTTGCGCTGGTCGTTCATCACGTCATCATATTCGACGACCTGCTTGCGGATGTCGTAGTTGCGCGCCTCGACCTTCTTCTGCGCGGTCTCGATCGCCTTCGACAGCCACTTGCTGCCGATCGCCTCGCCATCCTCGATATTGCTGCGCATCATCTTGGCGAACAGCGTGTCCGGCCCGAAGATGCGGAGCAGATCGTCGTCGAGGCTGAGGTAGAAGCGCGACAGGCCCGGATCGCCCTGACGCCCCGAACGCCCGCGCAGCTGGTTGTCGATACGGCGGCTTTCATGACGCTCGGTGCCCAGCACGAACAGGCCGCCGGCTTCCAGCACCTTCTGCTTTTCCTCCACGATCTCGGCGCGGATGCGGGTTGCCGCCGCCTCATATTCAGGCGTGCCCTCGACCAGATCGGGATGCTCGTCGAGCATGCGGAATTCGAGGTTGCCGCCCAGCTGAATGTCGGTGCCGCGGCCTGCCATGTTGGTCGCGATGGTGACGGCGCCCAGACGGCCCGCCTGCGCCACGATATGCGCCTCCATCTCGTGATAGCGCGCGTTCAGCACCTTATGCGGCACGGCTTCCTGGGTCAGGAATTCGCTCAGTAGTTCGGACTTCTCGATCGAGACGGTGCCGACCAGCACCGGCTGGCCCTTGGCGGCATGGTCGCGGATCTTCTTGGCGATCGCCAGGAACTTGTCCTGGGTGTTCTTATAGAACTCGTCCTCCTCGTCGACGCGCGCGATCGGCAGGTTCGTCGGGATGGTGACGACGTTGATCTTGTAGATGTCGTAAAATTCGCCGGCTTCGGTCGCGGCGGTGCCGGTCATGCCCGAGATCTTCGGATACATTCGGAAGTAATTCTGGAAGGTGATCGAGGCCATGGTCTGGTTCTCGGGCTCGATATTGACGCCCTCCTTCGCCTCGACCGCCTGATGCAGACCCTCCGACCAGCGACGCCCGTCCATCATGCGGCCGGTGAACTCATCGATGATGACGACCTTGCCGTCCTTCACGATATAGTCGGTGTCGCGCTTGAACATCATGTTCGCACGCAGCGCCTGGTTCAGGTGGTGGACGACCTGGGTATTCTCGAAATCGTAGAGATTCTCGCCCTGGAGCAGCCCGGCCGCCTCCAGCAGGCGCTCGGCGCGCTCGGTGCCGTCCTCGGTCAGGATGATCGACTTCTGCTTCTCGTCCTTCTCGTAATCGTCGGCGGTCAGCTGCTTCACGATCGCATCGACGCCGATATACAGCTCGGACTTGTCGTCGGTCGGGCCGGAGATGATCAGCGGCGTGCGCGCCTCATCGATCAGGATCGAGTCGACCTCGTCGACGATCGCGTAGTTGAAGGGGCGCTGCACCATCGACGAGCGCTCATACTTCATATTGTCGCGCAGATAGTCGAAGCCGAACTCGTTGTTCGTGCCATAGGTGATATCGGCGTCATAGGCCGCGCGACGCTGTCCATCGTCCAGATTGGGAATGATGGTGCCGGTGGTCAGGCCCAGGAAGTTATAGACCCGGCCCATGGTCGCGGCGTCGCGGCTGGCCAGATAGTCGTTGACGGTGACGACGTGCACGCCCTTGCCGGGCAGCGCGTTGAGATAGGTCGCAAGCGTCGCGACCAGCGTCTTGCCCTCGCCCGTGCGCATCTCCGCGATCTCGCCGCGATGAAGGACGATGCCGCCGATCATCTGCACGTCATAGTGACGCTGGCCCAGCACGCGCCTGGCGGCTTCGCGGACGGTGGCGAAGGCTTCGGGCAGCAGGCTGTCGAGCGTCGCGCCGTTCGCCAGTTGCTCGCGGAACTTGACCGTCTGCGCGGCGAGCTGGTCGTCCGACATCGCCTCCATCTCGGGCTCGAAAGCGGCGATCTTGGCGACGGTCGGCTTGAGCGACTTGACGTAGCGGTCGTTGGACGAACCGAACAGGGACTTGGCGAGGCCGCCGAACATAAGCGATTTCCTGACTGAATATCGTGAAGAGGGCGCAGCCATGTTCAAGACAGCGGCGCGCGCGATCGAAAGGGATAGGGAATGGGGTCGGCCGATCGCCGACGCCCGCGCCTATTCGCGCCGGCGACCCATGAACGGCGCCACGATCGGGCGCGGCATCGCGGCCAGGAACAGATCGCCCGGCCGAGCGCTATCGATCAGGCTGGCGAGCGGCTGCACCGGCCGGGTCGCGGCCCGCGCCACGGCGGCCTGCTTGGCGGCGGCGACAATGCTGCACTCGGCAACGACCCCCCGCGCCTCCTGCCCACGCGCAGCCGACCCCACGCCGGTCAGCGCGGATAGAAGGGCGGAAAGGAGCAGAAGCAGGTTCATGCGAGGCTTGTCTTAGGCAGATACGCGCGGCGCGTCCATCCGTTGCATGGGATCACATGCCGAACGACGGCGCAGCACCGACCCGCCTTCCTTTGTCAGTCGGCATCTGCCACCGGACGTTGAACGTCCGATACATGCCGATCATTGCCCGTCCCTGCCGGTCACGAGCCGGCGTGAAGCGCGCATGCTGGACGGCGAGCCGACACGTCGTTCGGTCTAGGATGCTATGGCCGCTGCTCTCCACGACTTCACAAGCGGTTGGCTGGCCCTCTTTGTCGACCAGCAATGCAACGCGAGATCGCCCCTCCCAATTCTGCCGTAACGCTTCGACGGGATAGTCATCTGGGCCAAAAAACCGTGCCGGATTGCCGATCGGAAGCGGCGGAGTCGCAGCGACCGGCAGATCGCGGGGAAGTCGTCGCGGTTCGCCGCGCGTCCGCCAGTCATCGGCGCGTTCGGCCAGCATCGCCAACAGGACCAGCGCCAAGGCGGCAAGCGCGCCGATGGCCGCCAGCACGATATTGCGAAGCCCAATGCCCGCGCCCCAGATACTGGTTCGGCCCGCTTGAAGCACGGCCCTTACCCCTCCGGCAGGAAGCGATAGCCAAGGCGCAGCAGCGCATCGGCTTGCGACACGGCGGCAGTGGGTGGCACGCCCGGTCCGGTCCGGGACTGGCCGTCACAAGGGGAAGGGACCGGCACCCCCTTTTCCCAGAGGCGCAGATCCCGCTGGCAATTGATGAACCGCCCTTCGGATGTCACGCCATAGGTGACGTTCATATCGTTCAGAAGGATGAGATTTGTCGGCCAAAGTGAGGCATCATGCGCGGCTGCATTCGGCGCGAAGTCGATCAGGAAGCGCCCCTCAAAGCGATGCGCGGGGGGCCTGCCGGTCTGCCGCGTGATAGCCTCCACCAGATGACGGGCGAGTCCATCGCACATCGGGCCGCTCCGCGCGACCAGTGGTTGCTGCGCCGGCATGCCGCCTTCGCACTCCAGAACATGTCCATTGGGTTCGACGACAAGACGCATCGCCATCGGCCTGTCAGCGGTCATTTCGGACTCGCCGCCATGAGGCAATTGCCATCTTATCCGGAGCGAGTATCGGCTTGCCATGGGCTGGCCCCGGGCATCCTTTGCCGGTGAAAAAAGACCATTGTCGCTTACCGCGAGCCGACATGTCTGCTCGGCAAGACTGGCGGCGGCCGTCTCGACCACCTTGCAATCGGTCACGCGCCCGCTCGCATCGATCCCGAGATCGACGATGACCCGCCCCTCCTCACCCGCTCGCAGCGCCGCAGGGGGATAATTATCGGGGCCGAACAACGTCCGCATGACCTCACCGGAAATTTGAGCCTTCGGCTCGTCCTGCGGCGTGACCGTCGCCATTGCCATCGCCACGATCATCTTCGGCAATCCCCCAAAGCCCCGCCCGTCAGCGAATATCACCCGTTGCAGCGACCGCGCGCAAGCGGCAAAGCACGGGGCCATGAGCATCGCCACCTCTCCCCTCGCCCAGCCCTTTCCCGCTTTGCCCGCGATCGATGGCGTGACGCTGCGCGTCGCGCGTGCGAGGTACAAGAATTGGGATCGCACCGACCTGACCTTCGTGACGCTGCCCGAGGCGACCAGCGTGGCGGGCGTGCTGACCACCAGCAAATGTCCGTCGCCCGAGGTGGAGTGGTGCCGGCAGGCGCTGGTCCTGGGTCAGGCGCGCGCGCTGGTCGTCAATGCGGGCAACTCCAATGCCTTTACCGGCCACCGGGGCCGTGCCGCCGTCGAGGCGATTGCCGCGCGCACCGCCGCCGCGATGGAGTGTCAGCCCTCGGACGTGTTCGTCGCCTCGACCGGTGTGATCGGCGTGCCGCTGCCCATCGACAAGGCCGAAGCGGGCCTTGACGCCGCCTTCACCGCCGAGCCCTGCGGCTGGAAAGACGCCGCCGCGACGATCATGACCACCGACACCTTCGCCAAGGGTGCGACGACGACCGCTATCGTCGATGGCCGCACGGTGACACTGGCCGGGATCATCAAGGGGTCGGGCATGATCGCGCCGGACATGGCGACGATGCTGGGTTTCATCTTCACCGACGCCGCCGTCGCCCCGGAATTCCTGCAACGCGCACTTAACGCCGCCAACGGCCGCAGCTTTTCGTGCATCACGGTCGACGGCGATACCTCGACCAGCGACACGGTGCTGGCCTTCGCCACCGGTACGGCGGGCAACACACCGCTGACCGATGACGATAGCGACGGCGCGGACGCCTTCCGCGCCGCGCTGGCCGATCTGTGCCATCAACTGGCGCTGCTGGTGGTGCGCGACGGCGAGGGTGCGACCAAGCTGATCGAGATCCGGGTCGAGGGCGCGGAGAGCGACCGTTCGGCGCACCGCATCGCCATGTCGATCGCCAACTCGCCGCTGGTGAAGACCGCCATTGCGGGCGAGGACGCCAATTGGGGCCGTGTCGTCATGGCGGTCGGCAAGGCGGGCGAACCGGCCGAGCGCGACAGGCTGTCGATCCGCTTCGGCGAGACGCTGGTCGCCAAGGACGGGCTGGCGGTCGAGGGCTATGACGAAGCCCCCGTCGCCGCGCATCTGAAGGGGCAGGAGATCGCGGTCGGCGTCGACCTGGGTCTGGGCGAAGGCGTCGCGACGGTTTGGACCTGCGACCTGACGCACGGTTACATCTCGATCAACGCCGATTACCGGAGCTGAGCCGCATGCTGACCATCTGGGGCCGGATCAACTCGCACAACGTCAAGAAGGTCGTCTGGCTGGCCGAGGAAATGGGGCTGGCCTATGACCGTCGCGATGTCGGCGGGCCGTTCGGGATGGACGCAGGCTATCGCGCGCTCAACCCCAATGCGCTGATCCCGACGATCGAGGATGACGGCTTCGTCCTTTGGGAGTCGAACAGCATCCTGCGCTATCTGGCGGCCAATCATGGCGGCGCGGCGTTCTATCCGGTCGATCCGCAGGCGCGGGCCTCGGTCGAGCGGTGGATGGACTGGGGCTTCACCTGGGCCGACGCGATCCGGCCGATCTTCTTCCAGATGGTGCGGACCGAGGTCGATAAGCGCGATACAGGCCTCGTCGAGCGGAGCGTCGCGCGGGCGGCGGGGCTGTCGGCGATCCTGGACGATGTGCTGGGGCGGCAGGACTGGCTGTCGGGCGATGCGTTCGGGATCGGGGATATTACGGTTGCGGCCTATGCGAATACCTGGTTCCAGCTGCCGGTCGAGCGACCGTCGCGGCCGAATTTGGAGCGCTGGTATGCGGCGCTTCGGGAGCGGGCGCCGTTTCGCGATGTGGTGATGATTCCGTTGAGTTGAGCGATCATGGGCGGCGGTCTCTGCGAGACCCGGTGCCCTCCCCCATCCCCTCCCGCTTGCGGGAGGGGCGTGCGCGGATCAGACGTCGCCCCAAAATAAAGGCCCCTCCCGCTTGCGGGAAGGGCATGCCAAGCGGTCCAACTTAGCACAATCGCCGCCCCCTTCTTCCTCCCCTCCCGCAGGCGGGAGGGGATCGAGGGGAGGGAACGGCGTCTCACCGAGACCGTCAAAGCCTTACAGCGCGCCTTCGAGCCAGGCCTTGATCCGCCCCTTGGGCTCGGCGCCGACCTTGGTCGCGGCGGCGTTGCCGCCCTTGAACAGGATCATCGTCGGGATGCCGCGCACGCCGTAACGACCGGGGGCGTCGGGATTGTCGTCGATGTTCAGCTTGGCGATCGTCACCTGCTCGCCCAGTTCCTCGGACAGTTCCTCCAGCGACGGGCCGATCATCTTGCACGGTCCGCACCATTCGGCCCAGAAATCGACCAGCACCGGCTTGTCGGAGTTCAGGACGTCCGCTTCGAAGCTAGCGTCGGTGATCTGCTTGGTTGCCATGTTCGTTTCTCCTTGATCGCGTACATCTAGGTGGCGCGCTCCGGTCGCTCAACCACCGAATGGCAAGCTTTGCTCCCCGTCGCGAAAGCCCGGCTTGTGCGCGGCCAGCACCGTATCCGGCACCGGGATCAGGCGCGGGCCCGCGGTATAGAGCAGCGCCACTGATACGCGCCGACCGGGGAAGATGACTTCCAGCGCGGCGGCATAGCCCGCCATCTGCGCCAGATGGAACACCGGCACATCCTCGATCCCGTTCGGTGCGCGCCGCCCGGTCTTGTAATCGATCAACCGGATCTCGTGCGGTCCGATCAGCAACCGGTCGACCCGGCCCGACACCACCAGCCCGCTTTCCAGCGTCGCCGCGATCGGCGCCTCGGCCAGCGATCCCGGCCCGAACAGCTCGGCATAGGCCGGGTCGTCAAGGATACCGAACACCGCCTCGCTGACGTCGGCGCGTAGATCGGCATCCTCGACCCCGGCCGCCTGCGCCAGCCAGCGCTCGGCCGCGCCCCGCCGCGCCTCGGGCGCCACGGGGGGCAGGCGTTCGAGCAGACAATGGATGAGCCGCCCAAGCTCGGCCGCCGCGCGCATCGCCGGGGTCGGCGGCGGATCGGCCACCAGATCCTCGCCCAGCGACGAGGGTGCCAGGGGACGCGGCGGACGCGACTCCTGCGGCGCGGGGCGGTGAATCCAGTCGGGCAAGGGCGTATCTGCGCCGGCCAGGGCACGGGGTGCGGCTACGCCGGCGCGCGGTGCGACCGGCTCCTGCGGCGCCACGCCATGGAAGGTCCGCGACTGGCCATCGCCCGGCTCGGTCTCCGGAACATTCAGCGCCGTCATGGCGCGCCCGCAGGCGGCGTACCAGCTGTGCATCGGCGGCACGCCCGCCGCCCGCTTGCCCAGCGCGCCGGCGACCACCAGCTGTTCCTCCGCCCGCGTCGCGGCGACGTAGAAGAGCCGCCAATGCTCGGCCAGTTCGCGCGCGGCGATCTCGGCGGCCACCGCATCGAGCGGCCCGCCGCGTTCCTCCGCGCGCGGCGAAAAGACCGGGATGGGCAGCGCGCCCGGCTCGGGCGTCCAACGCAGGATTGACCTTGGCGAGGCGGTCGGATCGGCAGTGGCGTCGGCCAGGATGACGAGTGGCGCCTGCAATCCCTTCGATCCATGCGCGGTCATCACCCGCACCGCATCGAGCGGCGCGGAGGGGTCGCGCACGATCTCGACATCGCCGCGATCGAACCAGTCGAGGAACCGCTGGAGCGAGGGCGTCGTCGTGCTCTCGAAGGTCAGCGCGGCGTTCAGCAGTTCCTCGATCGGATCGCGCGCCTCGGTCCCCAGCCGCCGGATCAGCTTGCGCCGCCCGTCGAGCGGCCCCGACAGCAGTTCCTCGAGGAACTGATAGGGCGTGAACACATCGGCGCGCCCCAGCATCTGCCGCAACGGCGCCAGATCATCGGCGGGAAGGTTGCGCGTCAGATGCGCCCAGAGCGATCCGCGCTCGCGGTGCCCGGCCTCCATCAACCGCTCCTGCGACCAGCCGATCAGCGGCGACACCAGCAGCGACGCCAGCGACAGGTCGTCCTCGGGCTGCAGCACGAAACGGATCGCCGCCAGCAGGTCCTGCACCGCCAGCGGTGCGTTCAGCCGCAGCCGGTCGACGCCCGCGACCGGCACCCCCTCGGCATAGAGCCGCGCGACGATCAGCGAGGCGAGGTCGCCGCGCCGTTTGACCAGGATCATGATGTCCTGCGGCTCCAGCCGGCGGCCCTTGCTCTCCAGCATCAGCCCGTCGTCGAGCCAGCGGCGGACGGCGCGCGCGATGTCGGTCGCGACCTTGCGCACCGCATCGTCGATCCAGCCTTCCTCGTCCTCGTCGCTGCCGCCCGCCACAACCGGCGGCCAGAGCGTGACGCGACCGGGGCCCCTCACCTCGCTGGCATGGCGCTCGACCTCTCCGGCCAGCCCCATGCCCGGCTCCCCCAGCGCCTCGACCGCCGCATCGACGAATTCCAGGATCGGGCGCGTCGAGCGGAAGCTGTGCGTCAGCGACAGGCGGTTGAACGGCAGGCCGCGTTCCTCGGTCGGCCAATCCTCGGTCCCGGCGACCTCCAGCGCGCGGCGGTGGAAATGCTGCTCCGCCGCCTGGAAATTGATCGGGTCGGTGCCCTGAAAGCCGAAGATCGCCTGCTTGTAATCGCCGACGGTGAACAGGGTGCGGGTCGAGGGCGCATAGAGCCCCCGGCCGACGAAGAACTCATCGGCGAGCGCGCGGACGATCAGCCACTGGTTGAGATTGGTGTCCTGCGCCTCGTCGATCAGGACATGCTCGGTCACCTGATCGAGCTTGTAGCGCACCCATTCGCCGATGCCCGGACGCTGGAGCAGATCGACCGTGACGCGGATCAGATCGTCGAAATCGACCGCCCCGATCGCACGCTTGGCCTGGCCATAGGCGCGGGCATAATCGCGCCCGACGCTCAGGCCATCGGCGAGCAGATCGGCATGGCGCGCGCGGGCGGCCAGACCGAGCAGATAGCGGCAGGCCTCGCCCACCTCGCTCGCCATATCCTCATAATCGGGGTCGGCATCGACCAGCTTCTTCGACGCCTTGCGCGGCTCGCCCTTGGCGGTGAAGACCGTGCCCATCAGCTCTTCGAGCAGCGCGACCCGCCCCGCCCGGTCGCTGGCCAACCAGCGCTCCATCGCGGTGGCCGCCTTTTCGCCGGTGGCGGTGCCCCACGCCCGATTGGCCCCCGCCAGCCGGGCGACGGCGTCCTCGTCCATGTCGTCGACGCCCTCGGCGATCGCCTCGTCAATGTCGCCCGAGGGCAGGTCGAGCGCGCGGAGAAGCCATGGCCCGATACCGCTGGGCAAGGCCTCCAGCGCGGCCGGCGCACGCGCGCAGGCGGCGAGGAAGGATTCCGCCCCGCCCTCGCCCAGCCGGAGCGACAGCGCGCCGACCGTCTCGACCGGGCCGACACGGCCTTCGCGCTCGGCCATTTCCAGCATTCGCGCCAGCGCCTCGCGCGCCAGCACCGCCTCCTCGCGCGCCTCCAGCGGACGGAAGCCGGGGGCCAGCCCCGCCTCGACCGGGAAGGCCGCGAGCAGCCCCTGGCAAAAGCCGTGAATGGTCTGGATGCGCAGTCCGCCCCCCGGCGCGTCGAGCACACGTGCGAACAAGGTGCGCGCGCGTTCGCGCAATTCGGGGCGGGCGGTCTCGCCCAGCGCCTTCAGGTCGGCGAACAGCTCGGTCTCGGGCATCCGCACCCAGGCGGCGAGCCGGCCACTGATCCGCTGCGCCATTTCGGCGGCGCCCGCCTTGGTGAAGGTCAGGCACAGGATCGATTCGGGCGCGACGCCGCGCAACAGCAGGCGGAACACGCGCGCGGCCAGCACCTGCGTCTTGCCGGTGCCGGCCGAGGCGGACAACCAGACATGCGCGGTGGGGTCGCTGGCGGCGGCCTGATCGCCCTTCAACGGGGGCAGGTTGGCCATGGGGCGGGCGCTCATGCGGTGTGCTCCGGGCGGGCGGCGGGGCGTGCGCTTCGACTTCGCTCAGCGTGAACGGGGGTTGGGTTAGACCGCCTGCCCTCCAAACCCCGTTCAGCCTGAGCGAAGTCGAAGGCCACGCCCAAACGCTTGCCTAGAACGACGTTCATCCCGTACGCTTCGACTTCGCTCAGCGCGAACGGGCCGGAGGATTTACCGATCACGGCCATACCATTCATCCCGCCGCATCAGCTGATCATATTCCGCATAGGGTGCATATTCGGGCACCAGCTTGGCGGTGAACGGCGCGTCACCGGTCAGCCATTGTCCCGCCGCATCCGCAAAATTCGCCGCCGCGATCGAGACGAACTCATCGGTGCGGATGCGGTCGCGCTTGCCGTCGGGATCGACCGGCGTGGCGATATAGCCCAGCCCCTCGCGCCCCCGCCCCAGCGACCAATATTCGAAGCCGCAGGCCTTGCCGCCCACCCCTTCGAACCCGCCCCGCTCGGCGATCAGGCCGAGCAGGCCGAGCTGCAAACTGAACCCCTCGCGCACCGCGACCGCCGAGGGCGGCTTGCCGGTCTTATAGTCGATCACCACCAGCCCACCGTCCTGGGTGCGGTCGATCCGGTCGAACCGGCCGGTCAGGGTGACGCCGGCGAGCTTCGCCTCGCCCTTGCCCTCCGCGCTCAGGACATGGCGACCCTCGCCCGCCTTGGCGGCGACCTCGGCGGCGATCCAGTCGATCGCCTCGATCAGGCGCGGCTGCCACAGCGCGCGCATCATTGGATGCGTCCGCTGATCGCGCAGCATGGCCAGCGCGCGCGGTCGCAGCGCCTCGACCGCGCAACCGTCTTCCTTCCACCACGCTTCGAGAATGTCGTGGACGGCGGTCCCGCGCCACGCCGCGCTGGGATCGGCATCGACCGGGTCGAGCGGGGTCAGCCGCAACACGCGCCGCGCGTAAAAGGCATAAGGATCGGCCTTCAGCCGGTCGACCTCGGTCACCGAGATGACGGTGGGGCGAAGGCGTGCGGGTGGCTTGGGCGCGGGGCGGTCGACGGGGACGTAGTCGTCCGGCCGGTCGAGCCGTTCGGCCCATTCCGCCAGCGTCGGATGCCCCTCGAACCGCTCGCCCGCCATCGCCTGTAGCCGCAACCAGAAGCGCGAGGCGAGCGTCGGACCACTCGCATCGCGGCGCGCCCGCGTCAGGATCGCGCGCGGCGCCCCCATGGCCTGCGCCAGGTCATGCGCGGCGATGCCGATCCGCTGCTCCAGCCCGACCAGCCCTAGCTGCGCCCGGATACGCGGCGCCAGCCAGGGGTCGGGCGCGGGTCGGCCGGGCCACATGCCTTCGTTCAGCCCCGCCGCGATCATCAGGTCGGCGGTCTGGAGCCGCGCCTCGATCGGGCCGTAGATCGCCAGGCGCGGGCTCTGGCCCTCGCGCGGGATGGCGCGCACCGCGATCTCGTCGAGCAGGCTGCGCATCAGTCCCGGCAGATCAGCCGGATCGATCCGCGCAGGACCATGATCGGCCTGTTCCTCATAGCCCGACAGGAATTCGGCCGCCGCGCGCCCTGCCGGCCCGGTCCACAGCGCGTCGCCGCACAGCGCCTGCCCACATTCGCGCAGACAGGCGAGCAGCCCGCGCAACGACTGCGCCCCATCGCCGAAGGTGCGGCCCACCGGCGCCAGCATCGGGGCGACCTTGGCCCAGAAACCGGACGCGGTCGGCCGCTCGGCGATATGCGCGGCGATGCCGTCCAGCCCCGGGGCCGGCCGTGGCCCGCGCAACCCGCGATCGAGCGCACGCACGCCGTCCAGCCAGTCGACCCGCTCCATATCGCCATGGATCAGCGGATGCTTGAGCAACGCCAGCAGCGGCAAGGGCGCGAAAGCTTGCGCCGCCGCCTCGGCCAGTTGCAGCAGGAAGGTGCCGGGCAGCAGGATCGACAAGGGCCGTCCCGCCGTATCGTCGATCAGGATGTTCCAGCGGCGGCAATGCGCCGCGACGCGCCGGGCCAGCGCACGGTCGGGGGTGACCAGCGCGGCGGTCCGTCCCGGCTCCTCCACCGCCTCGCGCAGCGCGATGGCGATGGCCTGCGCCTCCTCGGCGGGCGTCGCGAGTTCGATCGTCGACACGCCCGACAAGCGCCGGTCCTCGGCCGGCAGGTCGGTCCATTTGCCGGTGAAGTCCGCAGGCGCCATGGCGTTGGCGATGGCGCGCCCGCGCGCCGGCCCGGCATCATAATCGCCGCCGCCGCGCCACACCGTCACCTCGTCACGCCCGACGCTCATGCGGTCGAGCAACAGCTTCAACGCATATTGCGGATGCGTCTCGATCGACCGGCGCACCCGCCCCGTGACGGGATCGGGCTTGTGCGGCCCCAGCGCGTCCCATTCCTCCGCCGGCATGGTCAGGTCCAGCCCGGCGAACACCACCGACCCACCCGGCATCTCCGACACGCAGCGCAGTACGCGCGCGACCGCCGGTGCGGTATCCGTGACGCCGGCGGCACAGACGAAGCCGGCGGGCGGTTGCTCACGCCAGCGGCCGACGACCCGGTCGAGCAGCAGCGTCCGCCGCCGCGCGGCATCGATCCGCCCCATCCGCTTGAGCACCGCCGGCCAGCGATCGAGCACCACCGAAAAGGTCTGAAGCGCCGCCTGCCAATGCTCGGTCAGCTCGGGCCCCAGATCGAGTTGGGCCAGTTCGTCCGGTTCGACCTCCTCGACCAGCATCTGGTCGAGCGTGCGCGCCAGGTCGCCAGCCAGCCGTACCGCCTCGGCCGCCGTCACCGGCTGGCCGGCGCGCTTGCGCTCCTCCTCGACCAGCCGCGCCAGGATCATGCGCCGCGCATGGGGCGCGATGGCGGGTGGCGGCGGGGCCTCGGCATCGGCGGGGTCGAGCGCCGAGCCCGCCGCCTCGCCCAGTTCGGGATCGCCCAGCGCGACCATGCGCGGCAGGATCAACCCGCCGCCGCTGGCGCGCACGAACGCCTCGGTCACCGCGCGCACGCCGCGATTGGTCGGCAGCAGGATCATCCCCTGCGCCAGCGTCAGCGGATCGCCGCCGGTGCGGCGCATCAGCCCGGCGACCAGCGCGTCGGCGAAGCCGCGATGGGCAGGAATGGTATGAAGGCGGGGGCGGCGCGGCTCAGCCATCCGCCAGGATCAGCTCCGTCTGCGGGATGGCGCGCGGCGTGCCGACATCGAACCACAGGCCCTGATGCACCTGGCCGAAGGCGCGGCCCGCCTCGATCGCGCGGTCCCAGAACAGGTTGGTCGAAAACGGCCCCTCGGGCGCGTCGACGATCAGGCGCGGGTGCAGGATCTGCAACCCCGTATAGGAAAAGGGCGCAACCCGGTTGCGCGCGCGACGTGCGGTGATCCGGCCATCGGGACCCAGATGGAAGTCGCCATGCCCCTTGTGGTTATGCGCGCGCGCCAGCGGCACCATCAGCAGCAGCGCGTCCATCGCCGCATCGTCCCAGCGCGAGGACAACAGGCGGATGGCATCGACCGGTCCGTCGATCCAGAGATTGTCGCTATTGACGACCAGCACCGGATCGTCCCCCAGCAGGGACCGTGCCTTCACCAGCCCGCCACCGGTTTCGAGCAGCTGTTCGCGCTCGTCGGAGATGATGATCTCGACTTGCGGAAACCGGTCGCGCAGATGCGCTTCCAACTGGTCGGCGAGATAATGGACGTTGACGACCGCCCGCTCGATCCCGGCGGCGATCAGCCGGTCGAAGACATGGTCGATCAGCGGCTTGCCCGCGACCGATACCAGGGGCTTGGGGCGGGTCGCCGTCAGCGGGCGCATCCGCTTGCCGAGACCAGCGGCCATCACCATCGCGGTACGGGGCACGCGTCCGCCGGGCACGGGACGCAGCGAGAGCTGTCGGGTCATCAACCGTTTCCTTGTTGCGCCAGCATATGCGGATCGCCGCGCAGTTCGGGGGGCACATTGTCGTCGAACCAGGCCGCGACCGGTGCGAGCACCGGGTGCGATAGATCGCGTTCCAGATAGGCCCAGACACGCGGACACAAGGCAGCATAGCGCGGCTTGCCGTCGCGCTTCCAAAGCCGGGTGAAGATGCCCAGGATCTTGGCGTTCCGCTGCGCGCCCAGCACGTGATAGGCATTCAGGAACGCATCGCCCTCGCCGGTCGCGGCCAGATAGCGTTTCAGCATCGCCTGCTCGATCGACGGCTCGACGTCGCGGCGGGCGTCCTGCAACAGCGAGACGAGGTCATAGGCGGCATGGCCGGCCAATGCGTCCTGGAAGTCGAGCAGGCCGAAGGTGCGCAGCGGCCCGACCAGCATCAGATTCTCGACATGATAGTCGCGCAGCACGGTGACGGGATGGTCGGTGATGGCATGGGCGAACACCTGCTCCCAAGCGGCGCGATAGCCCTCGACATCGACATCCAGGCCGACCGCCGGGCAATACCATTCGGGGAACAGCCCGGCCTCACGGTGAAGCACGGCGGCATCATAGGGGGCCAGCCCTTCGGGCGCATGACCGCGTAGCGCGGCGAGTAGATCGACCGCGCCGCTGTAGAGCGTCATCGCCTGATCCGGGTCCGCCTCGATCGCCTCGCGCATCCGTTCGTCGCCGAAATCCTCGATCAGGACCAGCCCGCGTGCCTCGTCCGCGCCCAGGATCGCGGGCGCGGCAAAGCCCCGGCCGACCAGCCAGCGCGCGATCGCGATGAAGGGGCGCGGGTCCTCATGCGGCGGCGGCGCGTCCATCAGGACGGCGCTGCGCCCGTCCAGCGTCACCCGGAAATAGCGGCGGAACGAGGCGTCACCGGCGAGCGGCGCGATGACCGCACCCTTCCATCCGACGCTGGCAAGAAAGGCGGGCGCATCCGCCGGCGGGGTCATATCGGCCATCGCGCTTCCCAGCCCGAGGGCACCCTGGCTGTCAAGATACGACCGCCATCATCGTCCATCGCCAGCGTCAGCGCGAGCGCCTGCGGCCAGGCATCGGGGCCGGCGCGATCGGGCCATTCGACGACCAGCGCCGAGTCCCACAGCGCCTCGTCGAGCCCCAATTCGTCGAGCTGCTCCGGCCCGTCGAGCCGGTACAGATCGACATGCAGGATCGGGATGTGCGTCTCGGGCGGGGCATAGGGCTGGACGATGGCGAAGCTTGGGGACGGCGCCTCGCCAGGCAGGCCGAGGGCGGCGAGCAGCCCGCGCGCCAGGCTGGTCTTGCCCGCGCCCAGCGTGCCGGTCAGCGTCACGACGTCGCCGGGGCGGATATGCGCGGCGAGACGCCGGCCGAAATCCTCGGTCGCCGCCGCATCGGCCAGATGGATCGTCATGCCTTCTTCTCCACCACCCGGCGCGGCAGCTCGACCGTCACCAGCGTCCCCTGCCCCGGTTCGGACAGCAGCGTGATCGTGCCGCCATGCGCCTCGACGAACTGCCTGGCGAGCGGCAGGCCGAGCCCCAGCGCGCGTTCGCCGGTCGCCTTGATCTCGGGCTCGGCGAACCGGTCGAAGGCGTGGGCGACCGCCTGCGCATCCATGCCCTGTCCGTCATCCGACACGATGATCCGCGCGCGCCCGGAATCGCCATCGGCGTGCAGCAGGATGCGTCCGCCCTCGGGCGTCTGCTCGACCGCGTGGCGCAACAAATGCTCGATCACCTCCTGCAAGCGGCGCCGGTCGCCGGTGACGCGTCCGACCGAGCGCTGGATCTCGACCGCGAAGTCCAGCCGCCGCCGTCCCACCACCGGCCGGATCGTGTCCGCCGCCGTCCGGGTGACGCGGGCGAGGTCGACATCCTCGCGCGCGATCTCCGCGCCCTCATCGCCGCGCGTCAGGTCGAGCACGTCGTCGACAAGCAGCCCCAGCCGCTCCGTCGACTCCAGGATCGCCTCGACATAGCTGTTCGCCGTCTCGGGCAACGGCCCGGCAAAGCCGCCATGCAGCATCTCGGCGAACCCGCTGATCGAGGTCAGCGGGGTGCGCAGCTCATAGCTCATATTGGCGACGAAGGCGGTCTTCACCCGGTCCGCCGCCTCCAGCGCATTGGCGCGGTCGCGCAATGCCTGCTCGGCACGGCGGCTGTCGGTGATGTCGAGCAGCGTGATCAGCGCATTGCCATCGGGCAGCGGCACGCCGGCGAACTCGTAATGACGGCCATCGGCCATCGCGACCCGCCCGCCGCGCTGCTGCCGCTCGATCGTGGCGGAGCGGACCAGATCGACGATCAGCGCGGCGCGATTGGGCGTCGCCAACCGGCCCGCGACCTTATCGGCGAAGGCATCGACGCGCGGATGGCTGGACAGGAACTCCTCCTCCAGCCCCCAGAGCGCGCGGAAACGGTTGTTCCACAGCTGCAACCGGCCATCGGCGGCGAAGACGCCCAGCGCCTCGAACAGATTGTCGAAGGTCGCGGTGCGGACGCGCAGCAGCGTGTCGCGCGCGGAGGCGAGCTGCACCTCCTCGGTCCGGTCCTCGAAGATCAGCAGCAGGCCGCCATCGGGCAGCGGCTGCGCGACGACGCGCAAATGCGTGCCGCCGGGCAGATGCCATTGCTCCTCGATGCCGCCGCCCGCCTGCCGGAACCAGCCGACCCGCTCGGCCTTCCACCCGGGGAAGTCGCGCACCTCGGGGCTGCGATTGGCCTCGCGCATCCTCTCCAGGATGCGGTCGAATTCGGGATGATCGGCCAGCCATTCGGCGCGCATCGCGAACATGCGGCGGAAGGGCTGGTTGCAGAAGACAAGCTCGCGGTCGGGCCCGAAATGCGCGACGGCCGCCGACAGCCGGTCGAGCATCGCACGCTGCGCCTCGGCGAAGCGCTTGGCCCCGGCGCGCGACTGTTCCAGATCCTCGATATCGACCGCGAAGCCCGCGATGCCGCCGGTGGTCAGCGGCACGTCGAAGATGCGCAGCGCCCGCCTGGCGCCGTCGATCGTCGCGGGCAGCACCTGTTCGTGCGGCCGCCCCTGATCGCGCGCGGCGGCCGCCCCCGCCAGTGGCCCGCCCCGCCCCGATCCTTCGACCAGTTCCAGCCCGCGCGACACCACATCGGCGGCATCGCGACCCTCGACCGCATCGACATAGGCGGTGTTGACCATGGCGAGGCGCAGATCGGCGCCGCGATACCACATGGGCAGGGGTGCCGCCTCGATCAGCCCGGTCAGCGCCTCGAACGCGTCGCCCAGCCGCTTCGTCTCGCCGTCCAGCCGGGCGATCTCGTCCTGCGCCTCGGTCATGTCGAGCGCCCAGACGACGACCGCGCCGCTCGCCCCCTGATCCTGCGGCGCGCGCGCGCCCTCCAGCACCAGGGTGCGCGACGAGCCTTGCGGCCGGACGATCCGGCGGAACCGGCGGCCGGTCTTCTGCGCGGCGGTCAGGTCGGCGGCCAGCAGCGCGGCGTCCTCGGCGGTCAGGCCGCTCTGCTCAGCCGTCATCTCCTCCAGGAAGCGCGCCGGATCGACCAGCCCCAGCCAGTCGGCCAGCCGCGCGGGCATGTCGATACGGCCATCGGCGCAGACCAGCATCGCCTGGGCGGGCCCGGCGCGCAACAGCCCGTCCAGCCGCTCATGCTCGCGCCGCACCGCACCGGCTTCCGCGCGGGCGCGCAGGCCGAGGAACAGCAGGAGCGTGCCGACCAGGATCAACACACAGGCGCCAGCGCCCAGCAGAACCGCCTCGACACTGTTGATCGTGATCATCCGCAAGGGTCCGGGGCAAGGCTGGCCATCCGCCATGCTCTAACCCGATCCGCAGGCGATACGCCAGTTGGCAGCCCAAAAGAAAAGGGGCCATCCTTTCGGACGACCCCCTCCCCTTCGCAGATGATCGACGTACGATCAGTAGCGATAGTGATCCGGCTTGAACGGACCTTCGACCGGCACGCCGATATAGGCAGCCTGCTTCTCCGACAGCTTCGACAGCTGGACGCCCAGCTTTTCGAGGTGGAGCGCGGCGACCTTCTCGTCGAGGTGCTTCGGCAGAACGTACACTTCGTTCTTGTAGTTCTCGCCCTTGGTCCACAGCTCGATCTGGGCGAGCGTCTGGTTGGTGAACGAGGCCGACATGACGAAGGACGGGTGACCGGTCGCGCAGCCCAGGTTCACCAGGCGGCCCTTGGCCAGCACGATGATCTGCTTGCCGTCCGGGAACTCGACCAGGTCGGTGCCGGGCTTCACTTCGGTCCACTTGTAGTTCGACAGCGCCGCGATCTGGATCTCGGAGTCGAAGTGGCCGATGTTGCAGACGATCGACATGGGCTTCATCGCCTTCATGTGATCGGCGGTGATGACGTCGGCGTTGCCGGACAAAAAAAAAAAAAAAAAAAAAAAAAAAAAAAAAAAAAAAAAAAAAAAAAAAA